>NZ_JBAQEO010000576.1:0-8774 GCF_049286785.1 Rhodococcus sp. (in: high G+C Gram-positive bacteria)
CTATCTGACCGGGCACCACGTGGTAGGTGAGCACCTTCGTGAGCAGAGCGGAATCCGTCTTCAGCGTCTCGATGGTGGCCGGGTCGACCTTGGCGAATGCCTCGTCGACGGGCGCGAACACCGTGAATTCACCGGAGTTGAGGGTGTCGACCAAGTTCACCTGCGGGTTGAGCTGTCCGGAAATGGCCGCTGTGAGCGTGGTGAGCAGTGGGTTGTTGGCGGCGGCTGTTGCTACCGGCTCTTGGGCCATACCTTCGATCGAGCCCGGGCCCTCCGGCACCGTCTCGGCATAGCCGGCGCAGCCGGGGCCTACCAGGTTCGCGGCCGGGTCGGCCATGGCGGACTCGGTCATCGACCCGGTCGCCATCGACTCGGTGGTCATCGAAGCGGAGGTGGCGCTCGACGAGTCGCTGTCGTCGTCGGTACACGCCGCGCCAAGCAACACGATCGATGCGCTCGCCGCGACTGCCAGAACTCGTGTGGTGATGTTCATGGGATTTGCCTCTCTCAATGTGGGGGTGCCGTACCGCACCATCGACAGGCATTCGGAGCCATGTCGAGGGTGGATGGGTAAAGGTTTCCCAATCCGGACCCATCCAATCTTCCGAGCACGCCGAATGTCCTGTGAGAGGGTGGAACGGACCCTCCATTTCGTCTGCCCGCTGATGCATCACCTCGGATGATCGTGAAAGGACTCGACATGAGGCTCTCGAAAGCACGTGGTTTCACCACCGGACTGGTGGCCGCCGCTGCCGGCCTGCTGATGGCCGCGACTCCAGCTCAGGCACAGCCCATGCTGCCGCAGCCCCTCGCCCCGATCCCGTCCTTGGACGTTCAGCGGTACATGGGCACCTGGTATCAGCTCGCCGCGATTCCGCAGCCGTTCAATCTGAATTGTGCGCGTGACACCCGAGCCACGTACGCGCTCATCGACCCATCCAATGTGAGCGTGGCCAATTCGTGCACCACGTGGACCGGCGGTGCCAGCGGCATCAACGGGAACGCACGTGTCAACGATCCGGTGACGAACGCTCAACTACATGTGAGCTTCCCCAGCGTGCCTTTCCAGAATTCGCCCGACGGTCCCACGAACTATGTGGTGACGTACATCGCCGACGACTACTCCTGGGCCCTGGTCGGTGATCCGACCCGGTTCTCCGGCTTCGTGCTCTCCCGCACCCCCGGGGTCGATGATGCGCGGTGGAAGGACATCCGAGGTGTCGTCGAGTCGCGCGGATACAACGCGTGCCTGTTCCTGACTTCTCCGGCAACCGGTGGCAGAGAGGGAATTCAGCCTCTGTGCACGATCTGAGCTCGGGAACCTACTACACCGAGTCCTTCATCCGACGGGCGGCGGTGCCGGTGATGTTCTCCATCATGCCTTTGAAGATGATTCCGTGGAAAGGCAGGATCGAGTACCAATACAACCGGCCCGCCAGGCCTTTCGGGAAGAAGATCGCACGCTGATCGAGGCGCGAGCGGTGTGGACCCACCTCGTGGACTCGCCATTCGAGCCAGGCGCCACCCGGTGCTCGCATCTCGGCGCGCAACCGCAGCAGCGAGCCGCGTTCGATGCGCTCTACTCGCCAGAAGTCGAGGGGATCACCGGTGTTGAGCTGCTTGGCATTCCGCCGGCCGCGGGTGAGGCCCACGCCTCCCACCGCACGGTCGAGCCAGCCGCGCACCGACCAGGCGAGGGGAAACGAGTACCACCCGTTCTCGCCTCCGATGCTTTCCACAACCGCCCACAGGGTGGCGGCGTCCGCGTCGCACTCCGTACTACGTTCGTCTGTGTAGACCACTTCGCCTGCCCAGTCCGGGTCGGAAGGAAGCGGTCGGAGGGTGCGCCCACCGGAGACGCGTTGGCCCACGTGGTCTCCACCTCACCTTTGTCCATGCGCGCCAGGGCGAGTTGCACCGCCTCCCGATAAGGTGTCAGCCCCTCGGCCGGCGGAGCGATGACGGCGTCGATGTCGTGTTCGCCGACCACGGCGTCGCTTCGCAACGATTCGATCAGTGCCCGGCCCAGCGCCACCGGGATGGGGGTGACCAGCCCGATCCACAGGCCCGCGAGTGTGGGTGTGAGCACGGGCAGTACAAGTATCCGGCGATGGCGCAGTCCGGCGACTTCCGCGTAGATCTGCATCATCTCCCCGTACCGCATCACGTCGGGACCGCCGATGTCGAAGGCGCGACTCTGCGGCAGCGGCGCCTCGGCAGCGGCGACGAGATAGTGGAGGACGTCACGGACCGCGATCGGCTGTATCCGGTTGTTCACCCATCGTGGTGTCGTCATCACCGGGAGCCGGTTGGTGAGGTGGCGGATCATCTCGAAAGATGCGGAGCCCGAACCGATGACGACGCCTGCCTGAAGGATCATCGTCGGAACACCGGATTCGATGAGGATGTTGCCCACCTGTGTGCGGGAACGTAGATGCGGCGACAGGTCTTCCGTCGAGGGATGCAGGCCGCCGAGGTAGACGATGCGGCCCACCCCACATTCTCGTGCTGCTGTCGCAACGTTCTCCGCACCGATCCGTTCGGCCTCTTCGAACTCTTCCCCGCCACCCATGGAATGCACGAGGTAGTAGAGAACGTCCACGTCCGCGAAGGCGGCAGAGAGGGATTCGGGGTCCGTGAGGTCGCCGCGGACGATCTCGACATGGGAAGCCCAGGGGACGTCCTTCAGTTTGTCCGGCGAGCGCACCAGCACGCGGACGCGGTACCCGGCTGCGGAGAGCCGGGGAGCGAGGCGTCCGCCGATGTAACCGGTAGCGCCAGTGACCAGTACACGCAACTGTGCCATTCCCACACGCTACCCGTCTCCGCTCCGGCGCCGCTGCCGTTCGTGTGCCGCTGCCGTTCGTGTGCCGCTGCCGTTCGTGCGCCGCTATGGTCGAGAGATGGGCATCGTGTATTCGAGTGTGATCGAGTCCCCGCGGGAACAGTTGTTCGCCTGGCACACCAGACCCGGTGCGTTCACCCGGCTGGCGCCGCCCTGGCAGCCGATGACTCTCGCGAAGGAAGCGGAGTCCCTGGAATCGGGCACGGCGGAACTTCGCATGCCGGGTGGTCTTCGGTGGCACGCGCAACACGATCCGCAGGCCTACGATCCGCCGCGCCAGTTCGTCGACTACTCGGCGTCGATGCCGTTGCGTCTGCTCGTGCCGTGGCGGCACACACACCTGTTCGAGGAACTCTCCGAAGACCGAACCCGGATGACCGATCGAGTCGACACCCGCGTGCCGGGCCGATTCCTCGAATCGATGTTCGTGTACCGGCACCGGCAACTCGCGGGCGACATCGCGCGGCATCGATGGGCCTTGACGCTGACGCCTGATCCGCTGACGATCGCGGTCACCGGAAGCTCCGGTCTCGTGGGTCGAGCGCTCACCGCGTTTCTCACCACGGGAGGGCATCGGGTGATCCGGTTGGTGCGCGGCGTTCCGCGCACGGCCGGCGAACGGCAATGGAAGACCGAGGCACCGGCCGCGGATCTCCTCGACGGCGTGGACGCCGTCATCCATCTCGCCGGAGAGTCCATCGCCGGACGATTCACCGACGCCCATCGCCGGGCGATCAGAGAGAGCCGCATCGATCCCACCCGGCGGCTCGCGGAGATGGCGGCCGCCGCCGGCAACGGACCGAAGGTGTTCGTCAGTGCGTCGGCGATCGGTTACTACGGCCCGGATCGTGGCGACGAGATTCTGCGCGAGGAGGATGAGCGCGGCGACGGTTTTCTCGCCGACACGGTTGCCGATTGGGAGGATGCGGCGAGCGCGGCAGCGGAGTCGGGCGTGCGCGTGGTCCAGGTTCGCACCGGCATCGTCCAGTCGCCGAGCGGTGGCGTGCTGCGCTTGCAGCGGCCGCTGTTCGAGGTGGGGCTCGGCGGCCGGCTCGGTTCGGGAACACAATGGCTGTCCTGGATCGACATCGACGACCTGACCGACGTGTATCACCGTGCCCTCTTCGACACCGAACTCAGCGGACCGGTCAACGCTGTCGCCCCGAACCCGGTGCGCAACGAGGAGTACACCTCGGTTCTCGCCTCGGTCCTGCACCGGCCCTCTCTACTCCCCGTGCCCGACTTCGGCCCGAAACTGCTGCTCGGTGAACAGGGCGCCCGCGAACTCGCGCTGGCAGATCAGAGGGTCTCCCCGGGCCGCCTGCTCGAACGCGGGCACGAGTTCCGGCGACCCGATCTCGAGAGCTGCCTGCGGCATCAACTCGGCCGGTTCCGCCCGGACAAATAGGGTGGTCCCGGGTGTCGAGGTAGGTACCCGGACAGGAGTGAACAGATGACCGACGAAGAATCCGCTGCACCGGCCGACACCGGTGAGCGCAGCCCTGCCGTCGAGGCCGGACTTGCGGTGCGCCGGGAGGTGATGGGCGCCGACTTCGTCGAACGGGCCCTGTCCCGGACCGCCGGAACGGACGGCGAAGCACTTCAGGAGTTTGTCAGTGAACACGTGTGGGGAGCCGTGTGGAACCGGCCCGGACTCGATCGGCGCAGTCGCAGCCTCCTCAATCTCGGCATGCTCATCGCCCTCCGCGCGCACGGTGAGCTGAGAGGGCACGTGCGCGGCGCGCTGCGCAACGGTCTGACCCGCACCGAGATCGTCGAGGCCGTGATCCACGCGTCCGCCTATTGCGGGGCCCCGGCCGGACTGTCCGCGATGGCGGTGGTGCAGGAAGCACTCGAAGCGGAACTGGGCCCCCTACCTACCGAAGACCGACCCACCGAAGACTGACGGGTTGCATCGAGAATCGATACCAGCCAATGGATACGGTCTGCGGCGCCGGTGAAACCGCGGTACACGAGACCGATGGTTCTGGTAGGTGCCGGTGCGGTGAAGCGCACCGTCGCCGGGCCATTCCCTTCCGTAGCGGTCGCGACGGCCGACCGGGGCGCGACAGTGACGCCGAGGCCGCCGGCAACGCAGTGCATCGCGGTTGCCAAAGAAGTCACGTTCGCATGCTTGCCGTCGGTGGCCCGGAAGTGTGCTCGTGTTCTGCGGGAGCAAGAACTCAGCACGGCGGACCGCTGCGCTCGCCGCTGGCATCGAGTTCCGCAATGTCGAGGACGAGCAACTGGTCGACGACACCGTGCGGTTGTGGGACCCGGCTACTGGGCAACCGGTAGCCTCCCTGCGCACCTTCCCTTTCGAAGCTGGCTCGCAGGATGCGCGCCGAGATTCTGAACCGCACCCCGCGTTCGTACCGTGGCGGACAAAAGGGCAAGGAAGGACGCGGGTACGGGCAGCCGTCCGGTGGCGTCGCTTCGACGGTTTCCGGTGGTGCCCCAAGCGTCGGGAGAAGGCCGAGGGCCCGGTTGTAGAGGTCGGCCGCCCACGGGTTGGCGTGACGGCATCGCGGAGTCGTTTGTCTGCGGCCCAACGGAACCCGACGCTTCGAACCTTCCCGGACTGGCGGGTGGAAGGGGCGACGCCGGCGAGGCAGACCAACGCTTCGGGGGTCGGGAATCGGCCGCGGGCCGCGGTGCCAGTGGGTGGATCTGATGTCGCTCGGGGATGAGGCGGTGGGGGAGCTGACCTGGCTGGCTCGGGAGGCTGAGGAGATCGCTGAACAGTACCGCTGCGACAACACCGATAGCGGCCCTCCTGCGAGGTGACGGTCCTCGAGCTGATCGAGCGGAGCGGGACGGGGTGTGGGCCGCCGACGCGGCCCGGTGGAAGGACTACGTCAGGCCACCGTGCCCTCGGATCGAGTGTGCGCGATGCGGTGACACCACGGCGGTGATGACTCCGGTCGGGCAGGTGGCCTCAGGGGCGCACCGTGTTTTGAGGAGTCTGGAGGCATCCGAGACATGGGGATGTGTCGGGGTTCTCAGAGCGCGCACTCCCGGCAGACCAGCTGCTGATCGTCGGCGAGGCGGTTGCGGTTATGGACTAGGAAGCAAATGCTGTATGGGGGCGGTACCTGATGCGGATGCGCAGCCATACTCAGTTTCGTGCGTTCCGGATTGCGCGGCGTGCCGCGTCGATTAGCGCTTCTGCGGCTCGGGCAGCGCGCTTGACGTCGTCGCTGCTCGTCGGTGTATGGGTGTAGCCCACCTTTGTCTTCAACGAAAGCAGCAACCGGAGATGTTTCTCCATGCCTTTCTCTGCAGTACCAAGTAGCGTTGCGGCCTCGTTGTGGTTGTCTGTTTGTGCATACTCGCCCAGTCGCGCGCAACAGATGACATCCGAGGCGGCGATACCCGCGTGCACCCACAGTGTGACGATCGCATCGTCGACATCTTCGTCTTCATCGGCCAACTCCTTGACGGTCATTGCCGCGTTGGAGAATTGTTCCGCCTTCTTCATTCGTCCCGCGCGAACGGCCCGGTCGCAGTTTCGCTCACGTGCCATTACCGATTTCCTTTACGCAGCAGCCGGGTGAAGTCTGATCGTGTGCCGGCTACCGTCAGGCCCTCTTTCGCCACATCCTGCAGGACGGGTTCCTTCTGCTGTTGTCCGGCGATCTCACTCTGTGTGAATTGCAAGTCCCGCGCGTCGTTGCCGGTCCATCTGGTTACGGCGGCGAGTAGGTCCGCTACTTGCTCGTCCCATACTTCGTCGACGACGGCGTCTGGGCGAAGGAGAAAGATGTCGATGTCACTGTCGAGTGTCATCGTTCCGTGCGCGGCCGAACCGAACACCGCGGCGTACACGGGTGGGGTCGTCCAGCCGCCCAACGTGTTTTCCAGCTTGTGCAAGAATTCCCCGAACAGATTTGCGAGACCCACGACGTACTGGAAAGCCAAGTGGTCAGGGTTGAGCTGGTATGCGAACGCGTTGCCCACCCTCGAAGACCGCACCGTTCCCTGTTTACTCAATCGCTGCAATACTTTCCGGATGCCTTCCTCCGAATGGCGACTGAGTACCCGGTGCAACTGTCCGGTCGTAAATGTGACCTCGGGAGCGGCGGCTAGCGCAGCGAGAACATCGCCGTCAACCGTGGGCGTGACCGTCTGTAGGGGCCGGTTCAAGTCCAAGATCACCCACCTCCTTGCGGCGTCGTATGTCGGTGCTCCGACCTGGACTATAGTACGTGAAGCCGTACTATAGTCCAGTTACCTGGACTATAGTACGGCATGTCCCGGCTCGGCAGGTGGTCGGTCCGACATCGCCGTACCCGGCCTATGGAGTCGCAGACGGGTGGTGCGGGCTGATGACGGAGAACGCCCACGCAGGGAGGGTCGATGCACTGGCCGCGCAGCTTCTATGCTGTGCAGCGCAAGGGGTGTTACGGACTGTGGGTTCCTGGCGGATCTGTAATGCGCAGGGCTAGTCGCAGGCCCATATTGCCTCACGTCAAGATGCCCGCGAAGTTTGATTCGTTGCCTCATCCGATTGTGCCCGCGTGACGGCGGTCTTCCGAGGAGGTGTGTTCTTGGCGGCGGCGAGGGTAATCAGCTCGGTGGACAGTGCCTGAATCCGGCGTTGGATGGCGGCGGGGTTGATGCTGGCGCCGTCCCGCTCCTTGGACATCAGTTTCTGCTCATATGGGCCTCGACGAATCGGCGGGTGCGTTGCTTCTCATCCAATGCGATGGCGACGGTTCCTTCACGGAAGTCGATCGGTGTGCGAAAGCGTGCGGAGACGCCGCGGCCACCGAGGTCTACGTGACCACCGACCCGGTCGAAGGCGAGGGATTCATCCAGGCCCGTCGCGTCGCGTTGACCGCACTCGAACGTCTCGGCAGTACGCTGCTCGACGACCTTGCCGTCCCGGTGCCCCGGTGCCCCGGTGCCCCGGTGCCCCGGTGCCCCGGTTACCGGACATGCTCCGCGCCATCACACGGATCGCCGACCGGCATCAGCTTCTCATCGGTACCTTCGGGCATGCTGCCGACGGAAACCTGCACCCGACCATCGTCTTCGACGCGGCGGACACCGAGATGACCGCTCGTGCACATCGGGCCTTCGACGACATGGTCGTCGACTGCATGGCGCTCGGTGGATCGATCTCCGGAGAGCACGGCATCGGGGTGCTCGAGCGGCCGTACCTCGAGTCCATGATCGGTCCGACCGAACACGAGCTGATGACCGGGGTGAAGGCGGTCTTCGACCCAACCGGGCTCCTGAATCCGGGTCGGGCGATCTGAGCATCAGCGATAATTGGGATTGTTGAATTCCGGTATCTCGATGCTGATGGGCCGCAGTTCGGACATGTAGAGCAGAACGAATTGGCGTAGAAGCTCGTCGAAGGTCCAGTACGCTTCCGGGGCCAGCGGGAAGGGAAGCAGCCCTTCCCGTACCGCGATGAAAGGCCCCCACGCTGTCTCGAGCAGTGTGCTCCACACCAACTCTCTGGGGATGTTCAGCCAGTTGGCGATCTCATCGCCGAGCGTGAAACGCGTCAGCGCCCCCAGGATCGGTCTGCTCAGGAGAGTCAGATCGAGTCCCGCGCCGAGGTCGAGGAGGATGTCGGCGAGTTTGAGGCCTTCGGGCGTGGGAGCCAGCACCGGATCCAGCACCTCTTTGGCCTGGGAATCGGCCTGGTCCCACGTCGCGGGAATGTACTGGTCTTCGATGCCGAGCATGTGCGCGCTGATCTGCCAGGAGTGGAGGAATCCCGCGGACTCGTCAGCCGGGATGGGCACCTTCCATGCCTTCAGGGTGCGCATGACGGTCGTGGGCAGACGGGCCTTGACCCCGGTTCTTGGACACGCTGAATCCAGCACCTGCTGGGGAAGCGAGATGATCTTCAGTCATGTCACGCAAGAACTACTCGGAAGAGTTCCGGCGCCAGGCGGTCGAGTTGTACGAG
>NZ_JBAQEO010000577.1:0-10860 GCF_049286785.1 Rhodococcus sp. (in: high G+C Gram-positive bacteria)
GTACCAGGATGTGACTCCGCTGCAGCAGCGGGTACTCGACGCCTGGCTCGGCGAGCGGGACGACGTCACGGTGGTCGGTGACGCCAATCAGACGATCTACTCCTTCACCGGCGCCACACCCCACTACCTGCTCGACTTCTCCCGGCGATTCCCCGAGGCCACCGTCGTCCGCCTCGAACGTGATTACCGGTCCACTCCCGAGGTGGTGTCGTTGGCGAACCGGGTGATCGGGGCTGCGCGCGGCCGGATCGCGGGCACCCGTCTGCAGCTTGTCGGTCAGCGCGAGCACGGCTCGGAGCCAACTTTCATGGAGTTCGACGACGAACCTGCCGAGGCAGCCGGCGTGGCGCGGGCCGTCAAGCGACTCATCGCCTCCGGAACGCCGGCCGCCGAGATCGCGGTGCTGTACCGGATCAACGCCCAATCCGAGGTGCACGAGCAGGCGCTGACCACCCTCGGCATTCCCTACCAGGTGCGCGGCGGGGAGGGTTTCTTCACCCGGACCGAGGTACGTCAGGCGGTGGCGGCGCTGCGCCAGGCGGCGGGACGGGACGACCTGCCGGATGCCGTGGGCCGAGACCTGGTCACACTGGTCCGCGCCGTTCTCACGCCCCTCGGCCTGACCGACGCGGAGCCCGCGGGCGCCCAGGCGCGCGAACGCTGGGCTTCGCTGTCGGCGCTCGTCGCTCTCACCGAGGAACAGTTGACCCAGGACCCGGAACTCACACTCGACGCTCTCCTGCGTGAGCTGAGCCTGCGCGCCGAGGCACGGCACCCACCGGTGGTACAGGGTGTCACGCTCGCCTCACTGCACGCGGCGAAGGGGCTCGAGTGGGATGCGGTGTTCCTCGTGGGACTCACCGACGGAACTCTGCCCATCCAGCACGTCCTCGGCGACTCCAATTCCGGGCCGGACGAAGCGGCGATCGAAGAGGAGCGGCGCCTCCTCTACGTCGGCGTCACCCGCGCGCGCGAGCATCTGCAACTGTCCTGGGCGTTGTCACGCAACGAGGGTGGACGTAAGTCCCGCCGCCGCTCGCGATTCCTGCTCGGGCTGATCCCGGAAGATTCTCCCGCCTCACGCATCGCAGCCCCGGCGAGCAGCAACAAGAAGCGTCCCCGCTGTCGGCTGTGCGGAAAGCAACTGATCGGCACCACCGCAACGATGCTCGGCCGGTGCGAGGGCTGCCCCTCGAACGTGGATGTCGAACTACTCGAATCGCTTCGAGCGTGGCGGCTCGAGAAGTCGCGGGAATTGAAGGTGCCCGCCTACGTCGTGTTCAGTGACAATACGCTGACCGCTCTCGCCGAACAGCGTCCGCAGGACGATCGAGGGCTCGTTGCCATCCCGGGCATCGGCGCCAAGAAGCTCGAACAGTACGGCGAGGACGTGCTCGGCGTGATCAAGGCGGGCGGCGCTCCGACGTAGACCGCGTCACCTTCCTGCATCGCCGCAGGTAGAAAATAGGTTGTGACGTTCGACGGAGTTGCCTATCGTGGTTCGAGTCGCGCGGGGAGCCCTGGTGCGATTCAATATCGGGACGAGAAGAAGAGGAGGTGGCCGCACATGAAGATCTACGCCGCACATCAGACGGCAGTCGCCGCCGCCTCCGCGCTGCGCGCAGTGAAGGCGCCCGAGGCGACATCGGCACTTGCCTGGCCGGCAGCCCGTCGTCGCCGTGCAGCAGCATCAGTCGGGTCCGTGCGTCGGAGTGGACGAGGAATTCCTCGGTAGAACCGCTCTCACCGTCTTTCCAAGGCCACGGACCCGCATCGCGGACCGTGGCCTTTGTAGTTCGAGCACAGTGTCAGCTCGAATCCTCGGCTCTGGCTCGCCATCACTTCCGAACCCGAAGACCATCAGTCGCACCCAGACCAGAGGAGAAAGACATGTCTACCATGACATGCCGAGGGGTATCCGAAAGCTGTTCCGCCACAAGTGGATCTGTCCGAATCGAATCAACTCGGAGCGAGCTGCCCTGCCGCGCCGACGATCCGGACCTGTGGTTCGCGGACTCACCCCATGAGCTCGAGCAGGCCAAGGCGCTGTGCGCGTCGTGCCCGATCAGGTCACGTTGCCTCGATGCCGCACTCGATCGCCGTGAGCCGTGGGGCGTATGGGGTGGTGAGATCTTCGACCAGGGAGCGGTCGTGGCTCGCAAGCGTCCTCGTGGACGCCCGCGCAAGGTGAAGACTTTGGTCTGCGCGTGACAAATGCTCATGGATGGGGCGTTCGCCCCGGCAACCTCGGGGGTTGCCGGGGACGAACTCCTCCGTCGTGTGTGGTGTCAGACGGAGTCTTCGTCGGCCGGGGCGTCTTCGGCGAATCCGGGCAGCCACCGCGTGAGGATCTCCATATACGGTGCATATGCATCGAGTTGCGCACAGATTCCTACCGAGCCCACCAGCACCCGGAAGATCATCAGGTACTCGGGCGGCAAACTCAACGCCCTGGCGGTACGGAACTGGGCACTGCTGAAGTCGGTTGCGGTTCCCGCGGCCTTCTGCAGCCAGGCACGGGTGAAGTGGAACGACTCGGTGCGAATCGGATCCGTGAGGGGACGCAGGTAGTCTGCGATTTCCCGGTCGGTGACCGTTCTGCCGGGGATGACGAAACCGTTGGCATGCAGCAGTTCGGTCAACTCGTCGAACTGCTCGTGCAAAGACAAGCGGACCATGGCGCCCAGCACCGGCGGTAACCCGTGGGGAAAAGGCGCCGAGGCACCGAAATCGATGACGCCCAGGCGTCCGTCGTCGTGCAGCATGAAGTTGCCCGGATGAGGGTCGCAGTGCAGCAGTCCCACTCGCGCGGGCGAAGCGAAATGGAACTCCGCCAACAGGGCGCCCGCGGCGTTGCGTTCCTCAGGTGTTCCGTCGGCGATGATTGCCGAGAGCGGCTTTGCCTCCATCCACTCGCTCACCACCACTTTGGGTGCGCTGGCGACGACGTGGGGGATTGCGAATTGCGGATCGCCTTCGAAAACTGTCGCGAACCGTCGCTGATGGTTCGCCTCGATGCGGTAGTCGAGTTCTTCCTCGGTGCGGGCGGTGAACTCGTCGATGATGGGCCGTACGTCGACGCCGGGCATTACCGAGGCAAAAAGCCCGGCGAAACGTCCCAGCGTCCTGAGGTCCGCGCGTAACGCCTCGTCCGCCCCCGGGTACTGCACCTTCACCGCGACGTCGCGGCCGTCGGCCCAGACCGCGCGATGGACCTGTCCGATGCTCGCCGAGGCGGTGGGTGTGTCGTCGAACGACTGGAATCGTTCCCGCCACTTGGTGCCGAGCTGCTGGTCCAGCATCCTGTGCACAGCGCGGGCCGGCAGGGGAGGAGCCTGCGCCTGCAGCTTGTTCAGGGATTCACGGTAGGGTTCCGCGAACTCCTCGGGAATCGCGGCTTCCATCACGCTGAGAGCCTGTCCCAGCTTCATCGCCCCGCCCTTGAGTTCGCCGAGAACGGCAAACAGCTGTTCGGCTGCTTTCGCGCTCAACTGGGCGTCGATTTCGTCCTTGTCCCCGCCGGTCAGCTTTCTTCCGAAGCCCATCGCAGCACGACCCGCGATCCCCACAGGGATGCTCGCGAGTTTGGCGGTGCGGGCAGAACTCCTGCGGGGTATGTCGGACACCACACCATCATGACGGAAGTCGATCAGATCCGCCCACAGGGGGTGTCACCTGTGCACAGCTGCACATCGGGTGCCGGGGCCAGCGGCGGGTTACCAGGCGATGTGCATCGAGGTCGATTTCGAGTGTGGCACCCAGACTGCTCGGCACCGATCGGTGAGGAACCGACAGGACGATCTCGAGCTGTCTCAGTGCGATCGCTGCAGTGGCCATGACCACGGCAGGAGTGGCGGACCCGACCGCGCCGAGCAATTGCGCGGCAAGGTGCGGCCAGTCCTCGTCGTAGCTGCACCGCACTAGGTCGGCACACCGTAGGCAGCTGGTGTGTCCTGGAAGCACGAGGGGCCCCACCAGGCCCCGGCCGTCACGGAGCCGGACCGGGAGATGCGGGATCCGGTTGCGAACCAGGTCCGCCACGAGCCGGGGTTCGGCAACCAGGTCGTCGGCGAGCACCACGCAGGTGGCGTTCCATCGTCGCGCCTCGCTGTCGGCGAAATAGCGGGACGAGCGTGAGACGCGAACGCCGCTGTCCGCCAGTCCGGCCGATACGGCGTCCGACAGCGGTCCGCGACCGTGCACGCGGATCGTGTGCGCCGGCACCGCAACCGGGTGTTCGCCACCGAGCAGTCCGGCGCGATCGAGGTCGCCGAGGAGTTTCGACACATCGGTCGGGGACATTCCGAGGCCGACCGCGGTCCAGAGGATGTGGGGACGCGAGTGCCGTCCGTCGAGCAGTCGGACAAGCTCGAGCAGATCTGCGGTGCGGACCCCGGGTGGTGGGGTGAGGACAAGTGCGCGATCGGGATCCCAGCCGAACTGGATTCGGCCGTCGGGACGGGTGAGTACGGGGATGCGAGGGTCGAGTGCCAGCCCGGAGCTGCGCGGACGTTCGATGGTCACCCGCCCAGGATCGCATCCTCACGTCCGCGCGAAGGCCTCGCGACGCGGGTTATCCACAGGTCGAAACGTCCTCCGACCTGCGGATTTCAACCCCGGAACAGATAGCGTCGTGCAGAAGTTCAGGACTCAGTTCAGGACTCGGACTTCTCGTCGGAATCACCGTCGCGTCGCTCTGCCTCCTCGGCGCGCTCCCTGGCCACCGTCTCTTCGAGCTGAGCCATCGGATTGTCGAAGTCTCCGTTCGTGCCGCCACCGAGTACACGCTGGACGAACGTGTCGGGCTTGTCGAGATCGGACGAGTCGGGAAGTAGGTCGGGGTGTGCCCACACACCGTCCCGTGCCTCCAGTGTGGTTTCCGAGGTGAGCCGGCTCCACAGCTGAGCCGCCTCGCGGACCTTCCGCGGGCGGAGTTCGAGCCCTACGAGTGTGGCGAAGGTCTGCTCGGCAGGCCCGCCGGTGGCACGCCTGCGCCGAAGTGTCTCGCTGAGAGCCGCGACCCCGGGAAGCCGGTCGTGCAGCGCGGCTCCCACGACAACTTCGACCCATCCCTCGATGAGCGCGAGCATGGTCTCCAGGCGTTCGAGGGCCTGCTTCTGCTCGGGAGTGGTCTGCGGTTCGAATGCGCCTTGCTGAAGGATGTTCTCGAGCTGCGACGGGTCTGTCAGGGCGGACGGATCGAGTCCCTTCGCCAGATCTTCGATGGCGGAGAAATCCATGGTGATGCCCCGGGCGTAATCCTCGACGGTCGCGAGGATCTGCTGCCGCAGCCACGGGACGTGGCTGTAAAGGCGCTGGTGTGCGGCCTCGCGGGCGGCAAGATAGACGAGGATCTCCTGGTTGGGCTGTTCGAGGCCCTTGCTGAATTTCTCGACCGCCGCGGGCAGCAGCGCACCGACTCCCTCGGGTCCGAGTGGCAGTCCGATGTCGGTCGACGTCAGTACTTCCTTCGCCAACTGTCCCAGCGCCTGGCCGAGCTGGGAGCCGAACGCCAGTCCGCCCATCTGGCTCATCATCCCCAGCATGGGTCCGGCCATCTGCTGCGCTTCTTCGGGAAGACCCTGCACCCACATCCCGGAGACTTTCTCGGCCACGGGGTCGCACAGGCGCTTCCACGTGTCGAGCGTGTTGACGAGCCAGTCGTCGGGGGTCCAGGCCACGGTGCGCGACGCGCCCGCCGGCAATGTGGTGGCCGCGTCGAGCCACAACTCGGCGAGCCGGGAGGCGTCCGCGATCGCGTCGGAACTGCCCTTCGTAATCGGCGCGACGGTGCCGATCTGCTGACGGGCGAGTTTCTTCGCGACCTCGTAGTTGACGGGACCGGTCTGCTCACCGGAGCCCATCGAGGACCCCATCCCGCTCAGCATCTGGCCGAACTGTGTGAGCATCTGGCCGAGCGCGGCGGGATCGAAGCCACCGGGCGGGAAACCACCGGGCCCGGAGCCGCCGGGTCCGCCCGCATTCTTGTCGTGGTCGGGATCGTCGTCGGAACTGGAGAAGCCGAACGGCAGATTGCTCATGACTCAACGGTACAAGGCCCGGGGTTCGCGAGTGGCCGAGAGCCGTCACGCTGAGCGCGAACACGGACCGGCCGCAAGCGGCAACAACCTTCGGGCACTCTACGCTGGTCCAGGTGAATCGACGGATCGTGACGCTTCTGGCTGCGCTGGCCCCGATCGTGGTGCTCGGACTTCTCGGCACGGCGATCAGGGTGCCGTATGTGGCGCTCGGACCGGGCCCCACCTTCAACACACTCGGCGAAGTGGACGGCGAGGAGGTCGTCGACATCGAGGGAACGGATGTGGACGAGACGTCCGGCAACCTCAACATGACCACGGTGGCGGTCCGCGACAATCTCAATGTATTCGAGGCCTTCGGGTTATGGGCCAGCGGACGCCAGGGGGTGGTGCCGCGTGAGGAGGTCTACCCGCCGGACAAGTCGAAGGACGAGGTGAAGCAGGAGAACGACGCCGACTTCCAGCAGTCCGAGGACAGCGCCGAACTGGCGGCGCTGCACTATCTCGGTCAACCCGTGACGCTCCGGGTGGCCACCGTCGGTGAGGAGGGACCCGCCAAGGACGCCCTGCGCGCCGGAGACGTCCTGATCAGCGTTGCCGGCACGCCCGTCGCCACCGTCGAGGACGTCCAGGAGGTCGTGGCGGAGAGCGCGCCGAACACGGAGACGGCGGTTGTAGTCCTGCGCGACGGCGTGGAGACAACGGTTCCTGTGGTGGTCGGTGCCCGGCCCGACGACGAATCGAAGGGCTACCTCGGCATCTCACCGGAGGAAGTCCCGAACGTGCCGTTCACGATCGAGTTCAATCTTGCCGATGTCGGCGGCCCGTCCGCCGGGCTCATGTTCACCCTGGCCGTGATCGACAAACTCAGTCCCGGCCCGCTCAACGGCGGAAAGTTCGTGGCGGGCACCGGCACGGTCGATTCCGACGGCGACGTGGGGCCGATCGGCGGCATCAAGTACAAGCTGATCGCAGCGCGAGAGGCGGGCGCCGAGACGTTCCTGGTGCCCGCCAGGAACTGTGACGAGGCCAGGCAGGATTCGCCGGACGGGCTCCGACTGGTGAAGGTCGAGAACCTCGAGGGAGCAGTGGATGCCCTCGAAGCTCTCGACAAGGGCGCCGACGTACCGACCTGCTGACTCGTCAGTCCTCGTCGGCCTCCTCCAGGGTGGCGTACAGGGCGCTCACGAGATTCGGCGCCAGATCCTCGTAGGTGAGGAGTTCGATCGCGCCGTAGGGATCCGCGTCCTCGTCGGGCCGCAACTGAAGGAGACACAGGGACGGTCCGTCGCGGAGGACGGCGGCGACCAACCGGGCCGATGTCCGGTTCGGATGCGATTCGGCTGCGGCTCGGGCCGCATCGTCGGCTGCATCGCGGTCGGACAGAAGTGGAACGAGGGCATCGTCGAGGTCGGATTCGGCTTCCGGGGGAAGGACCACGATCTCCTGGACCAGTGCGCATCCCACCACCGAATCGGGCCAGCTGGTGGTCGCCAGGAACTCGTCGAGCGCACGGGTGCCGCCCTCGATGTCGTCCGGGAACGGATCCTGTTCCACCGGTGTCAGTTCCGCGCCGTCTGCGAGCTGGTCGAGCAGGCTGGGTTCTGCGGCGGCCAGAAGTTCGGTCGGAACGAATGCGAACATCTGTGGTGGCTGATCCCAGCCGCCCGCATCGACGAATTCGACGACTTCACGCACGCAGCGGGCGAGCGCGTCGGCCGAGCGGTTCACATTCTCTTCACTCACGGACTCATCTTCGCACTGTCGGAACCGGACCCACGGTCGGATCCCCACGGCGTTACGTAGAGTGGGACGAAACGGTCACATCCGAGGGCAGGGTGTGGACGCCTGTACGGTGCAGTTGATCGCGGCGCGTCAGCGCCGCCGAGTTCTTGGAGTGTGGCACGTGGGCATGCGGCCCCCCGCAGGTTTACCGTCGTTGTCCAAACGCAGTCGAGTGCTGCTGGTGCTGGCGCTTGTCGTGGCAGCCCTGTTGCTGGTGGGTCCGCGGCTGATCAGCACCTACACGGACTGGTTGTGGTTCGGTGAGGTCGGATTCCGTGAAGTCTTCACCACGGTCCTCGTCACCCGGCTGCTGCTCTTCGTGATCGTCGGGTTGGTGGTCGGCGGAATTGTCTGGCTGGCACTACTCCTCGCGTACCGGTCGCGGCCGGTGTTCGTGCCGGTCTCGGGTCCCAATGATCCGGTGGCGCGTTATCGCACCACGGTGATGACCCGTCTGCGCCTGTTCGGTGTGGCCATTCCTGTTGGGGTCGGATTGCTCTCAGGTCTGATAGCGCAGTCCAGTTGGGTGACGGTGCAGCTGTTCCTCCACGGTGGGTCGTTCGGGGTCGAGGATCCGGAGTTCGGCCTGGACGTCGGCTTCTACTCCTTCGACCTGCCGTTCTATCGGTTCGCCCTCAACTGGCTGTTCGTCGCGGTCCTGCTGGCGTTTTTCGCGAGTTTGGTGACGCACTACATCTTCGGCGGTCTCAAGCTCGCCGGTCGTGGTGGTGCGCTGACCAACGCGGCCAGAATTCAGCTGGCGGTTCTCGCGGGCACGTTCATTCTCTTCAAGGCGGTGGCGTACTGGTTCGATCGTTACTCACTGCTGTCGAGCGGACGCAAGGAACCCACGTTCACGGGACCCGGGTACACCGACATCAACGCCGTCCTTCCGGCCAAGCTGATTCTGCTGGCCATCGCCGTCATTTGTGCGGGCGCCTTCTTCGCGGCGATTGTGCTTCGCGACCTGCGCGTCCCGGCGATGGCAACGGTGCTTCTCGTCCTGTCGTCCATTCTCGTGGGTGCGGTCTGGCCCCTGGTGGTCGAGCAGTTCTCGGTCAAGCCGAATGCCGCCCAGAAGGAAAGCCCGTACATCGAGCGCAATATTCAGGCGACGCGCCAGGCGTATGGCATCACCGGCGACCAGATCGAATACGTCGACTACACGGGTGTGGCCACCAAGCAGCCACAGGAAGTTCCTGCGGACGTGACGACCATCGCCAACGCACGGCTGCTCGATCCGAACATTCTCTCGCCGACGTTCACCGCGCAGCAGCAGTTGAAGAACTTCTACGGCTTCCCGAAGACCCTCAACGTGGACCGTTACGAAACGGACGGTCAGCTTCGTGACTACGTGGTGGCGGCCCGCGAACTCGCACCGGCCAACCTGACCGGCAACCAGACGGACTGGATCAACCGGCACACCGTCTACACGCACGGCAACGGTTTCGTGGCGGCGCAGGCCAACCAGGTGACCGCGGTGCAGGGAGACAGCGAGAACAACACGGGCGGCTACCCGCTCTACACGGTCAGCGACCTGAAGACGCAGGCCGCCGACCCGGCCCTTCAGGTGGAGAATCCGCGAATCTACTACGGCGAGCTCATTGCCGAGTCGGATCCGGACTACTCCATCGTCGGTGGTACCGAGGGTGAGGCGCCCCGGGAGTACGACACCGACGACGCCAAATACACCTACACCGGCGCGGGTGGCGTGCCGATCGGAAACTGGTTCAACAGGCTCGCCTTCGCCGCCAAGTACACCGAGCGCAACATTCTGTTCTCCGGTGCCATCAGCGACCGGTCGAAGATCATCTACAACCGTGACCCGCGCGACCGCGTGAAGCAGGTTGCACCGTGGTTGACCACCGACGGCACCGTGTATCCGGCAGTCGTCGACGGGAAGGTCCGGTGGATCGTCGATGCGTACACCACTCTCGAGGACTACCCGTACGCCCAGCGCAGCTCCCTCGACGGCCTCGTGGAGGACAGCATCGACCAGAACACCGGACGTCTGCTGCCGCGTAAGGAGGTCTCGTACATTCGCAACTCGGTGAAGGCGACCGTCGACGCGTACGACGGCACCGTCACCCTGTACCAGGTGGACGAGAACGATCCGGTGCTGAAGGCATGGATGGGCGTCTTCCCCGATTCCGTCCAGCCGAAGAGTGAGATCAGTCCTGATCTTCAGGCACACTTCCGGTACCCGGAGGACCTGTTCAAGGTTCAGCGGGAGATGCTCGCCAAATACCACGTGGACGATCCCAACGAGTTCTTCACCAACAATGCGTTCTGGTCCGTACCGAGCGATCCCACGATCGACACGAGTGCCAATCAGCCGCCGTATTACGTGCTGATCGGTGACCCCGAGACGTCCAAACCCGAGTTCAGACTGACCAGTCCGATGGTCGGGTACAACCGTGAGTTGCTGTCGGCGTACATTTCGGTGACTGCCGACCCGGACGGCTACGGCAAGTTCACGGTGCTTCAGTTGCCGACGGACACTCAAACCCAGGGTCCGCAGCAGGCTCAGACAGCCATGACCTCCAACTCGCGGGTGGCAAGTGAGCTGTCTTTGCTCAAGCAGTCCAACAAGATTCAGTACGGCAATCTACTGACACTGCCGATCGCCGACGGCGGCATTCTCTACGTGGAGCCGCTGTACACGCAGCGAAACTCGCCCAACGCGTTCCCCCAGCTCGCGAGGGTGCTGGTCAGTTTCAGCGATACCAACGGCATCCGCATCGGTTACGCGCCGACCCTCTCCGAAGCACTCAACCAGGTGTTCGGCGCGGGGACCGGATCGGTGGCTACGGCTCCCAGCCCGGACCAGCAAACTACGACCGATACGCCCTCGGGTGAGGTCCGAGCCGGCGCGGACGGCACCGCGCCACCCAGGACGCCGGCACCTGCCGCTCCGCCGTCGGGAGATCTGGCAGCGGCCGTGACGGAACTCGACGCGTCGCTGCAGGCCTTGAATTCGGCCCAGCGGAGCGGCGACTTCGCAGCGTACGGAGCGGCGCTCGCCCGGCTTCAGAAG
>NZ_JBAQEO010000578.1:0-7473 GCF_049286785.1 Rhodococcus sp. (in: high G+C Gram-positive bacteria)
GCCATGAGTCCCCGACCGGCAAGGAGATCGTGCGCGCCACCCTGTCCGGAATCCGTCGTGACTATGCCGCCGTGGGGGATCGGCCCCGCAAGGCCCGTGCCGCCCTGCTGACCACGGACATCGTCACGATCACCACCGCCGCCCGGAATGCGGTGACCGGGTGGGCGGACGCGGTGCTCGAACGCCGCGACAGTGCGCTGATTCTGATGGGGTTCGCCGGTGCTTTCCGGCGCAGCGAGCTGGTCGGGTTGGGCGGCGCCGACGTGAGCGTGGACCGGCACGACGGTGTGCACGTGCGGTTGCGCCGGTCGAAGACCGATCAGGAAGGCGTTGGCACCGTGCGAGCGTTGCCGTTCACCCACCGCCACGACAGTTGCCCACCCTGTGCGTACGTGCGGTGGGCGCAGGTCGTGGCCGCGTTCGACAGCCGCGGCCGCCCCGGCGTGATCCGGCTCCTCACCACCGTGGAGCCGTTCGACTCGCATGTGTGCCGGGGTGCGGTTCCGCGCACCACAGCGCGGGCGCCGCTGTTCCGGTCGATCCGTAAGAACGGCAATCTTTCCGAGACGGCGCTGTCCGGGGCGGCGGTGCACAAGGCGATTCGTCGCCGTGCCGAACAAGCCGGGTACGACGCCGCCCTGGTGAATCAGCTCGGCGGACACTCGTTGCGCGCCGGTTTCGTCACCCAGGCCTTCCGCAACGGCGCCGACGCGCACGCAATCATGCGTCAAACCGGGCACACCACACCGGAAATGGTCGAGGTATACGCCCGCGAACGCACCCCGCTCGTCGGCAACGCCGTCACCATCCTCGGACTTTGACGATGTACGCCACCACACCCGGCGCCGGTGCTCCATCGCTCCGCCTCTCTGCCCGGGATCAGCATGTCTGGGCGCTGTTCGCCGACTGGTGCGCCGCGACCGACCAGCCACCGACACCCGCCACCCCACACCAGCTGGCTCGATTCCTGCACGACAACCCCGCCGCCGCGGCCACGCAACGACGCCGGGTCAGCGTGATCAACACCGTCCACCGCCGGCAGGGATACCCCGCCCCCGGCAGCAGTGAAGAGATCCGCCGCGCCCTCAACACCGGACGAGCTGCGCGCCTCGAACGCATCTCGGCCCTCGTCGCCGAGCGGATCGCTCAGATTCCGGTCACCGGTTGGCCTGCAGGACTATTCGGCCGACGCGACACCCTCATTCTCGTCCTCGCTGCGGCGGGAGTGGGTTTCGAGCAGATCGCCCGGCTGCGCCGACGGGACATCACCGTCACGGGTGACAACGATGCATCCCTGCGCCTCACCGTCGCCGGTGACCAGATCGTCCTTCCCGCCACCCTCGAGTCACCCGAAATCGCAATGGCCACGGTCCATCGGAGGTGGACGGAGGTCCTTGGATTCCTCGACCGCAACCACGGTGCCACTCGCGCTCTCGCCGACCACTTCAAGGCCGGTGGCGACCTCTCCGGCTTCGACGCCGCCTACCAACCCGATGAAAGACCGTTGCTGACCTCGATCAACCGCTGGGGTCACACTCCGCTCGTCTCGGCGCCGCTGACCGCACGCGCCATCACCGCCATCACCCAGGCCCACTTGTCCGGCAGAGCACCGACACACACCCTTCCGCAACCGCGGTTGCGGAAGGCATTGGCGCCCACCAACCCGATGGGATCGGAGCGTGTCCTCGACTCGCACTACTACGAGCGGGGAATCGAGGCCCGCCGCAACGCCCACCAGGGCCTGAGTGATGTCACAGCCCTTCTCGATGACATCGAAGACCGCGCCGACCAGTTGTTGGCCGAGCTGCTCGGGATCCTCGACGACGTCACGTGAGCGTCCAGTACCAGATCCGGTAGGGGGCCAGTCCGCCATCTCGCATCGTTCGTCACTCAGCGCGATCCCCGGTCGAAGGTGCCCAAGTGGCAGCCGACGAGGCTGCCTCGGCGGCCGACTCTGCCGGGTGGGCCGAGTTCGAGGTCGAGGACACGAATTATCATGCGGGCTGGGCCGAGCACTACGCGCAGGAAGCGTTGGAGCATGCCGCCGCGGGCGATACTGCGAGCGCCGACTGGGAACTGCGGTAGTCACCGAGGCCGAAGCGGGGCGGTCGCTCGCACCGGTGACGGTCGTCGTGCCCGTGGAGCTTCGGCGCCGCCGGCACGTTCGACGTGAATGTTCTTGACATCCACGTCGGCCCTGCGCGGGGCATCGACCTGATGGTCGGGATTCTGGTCTGCGCTGGAGACGCGCGCTTAACCGGTCAGCATATGTCGAAAACCTCACCAATCAGGTTTTTCGACATAGACTTCCGTCGCGGGTTACCGACACAATTTCGGGGGTTTCTGCAGTTTGTGTCCCGTGGCGGAAGGAGGTTTTTCGACAGAAGTTGCATCCGACTTCAGCGCCCCGGAACTTGTCAAGGCGTCTGAGTC
Organism: Rhodococcus sp. (in: high G+C Gram-positive bacteria); assembly: GCF_049286785.1. Lineage (GTDB taxonomy): Bacteria > Actinomycetota > Actinomycetes > Mycobacteriales > Mycobacteriaceae > Rhodococcus_F. The sequence goes on from NZ_JBAQEO010000578.1 coordinate 2,434, forward strand.
CAGTGGGTGTTAAGCGGCTGCGGTTTCGGAGTCCTCTGCGTCCTCGGATTCGTCGGCTGGTCGGTTGATCCAGACGCTGTCGGGTAGGTCGAGGATCTTCGGTGCCGACGTGGTACCGAAGCGGTGCGGGTGTTGCTTGCGGGCCGCGTCGAGGACATCCCTCCGGTCAGCGGCCTTGCCGGCCGCGAGGCCGAAGTGAACGTCGGCGGGGGTGTGTAAGCCGATGCCCGTGTGCCGATGCTCATGGTTGTACCAGTTGGTGAAGCTTTCCATGAATTCTCTGGCCTCACCGAGCGATCCGAACCGTTCAGGGAATTCCGGGCCGTACTTCAACGTCTTGAAGAGCGACTCCGAGTACGGGTTGTCATTCGATACCCGCGGGCGTGAGTGCGAGCGTGTCACCTCGAGATCTGCGAGGAGCACGGCGACGGTCTTGCTGGTCATCGATGTTCCGCGGTCGGCGTGGACCACGTTCGGGATGCCATTGGCAGGTCCCCGATAGTCGGACCGCGTGGTTTTAGAGTCGCGCTTGTTTGAGTTCAGTCGATCTCGCACCCGTCCACCGGTTGGTGGGTGTGGGTACAGTTGGCAGCGTACTCGGCCGGCGTCAGGTAACCCAGCGACGAGTGCCGGTGCCGATGGTTGTGGTCGTCCTTGAAGTCCTCGATCACCACCCTCGCTTCGAGCAGACTCGTCCAATGGTTCCGGTTCAGGCATTCCTTCCGCAGCCGATTGTTGAAAGATTCGATGTGCCCGTTGTTCCACGGCGTCCCCGGCGGAATGTACGAGATATTCACTCGATCCTTGCAGAACTGTTGCAGCACAGTCGAAATAAATTCGGGACCGTTGTCCATCCGCAGCACCAGCGGCGGTCCACCCCACAACGCGAACGCCTTGTCCAACTCGTCGGTCAAACGCTGCGCGGTGATCGAGCGCTCCACGATGTTCAGCAACGACACTCTCGTGTGCTCGTCGACCATCGAAGCGATCTTGATGGCCTTTCCGTCGACCGTGGAGTCGAACTGGAAATCCATAGCCCACACAACCTTCGGAGCATCGGCCTCGATCTGCGGGCACGAGCTGACACCGGCTCGTTTGCGTGGATGGTGGATCCGAACCTGAAGGCCTTCCTCCTTCCACAGCCGGTGGATCTTCTTCTTGTTCACCACGGCGCCCTGATCGTGCCTCAGATGCGCCCAGGCGCGCCGGAAACCGTGCAGTGGGTGCGTACGGGCGTAGTCGCGCAGCGTCGCTCTCAGAGCGGCATCGGGGTCTGCTGGCGTCTGAGCGACCGGTGTTCGGGCGTAGGTAGAGCGGGCGAGCCCAACCGCTTTGCACGCCAATCGCTTCGACATGCCCATAGTGGAGACGAGCATGTCGGCGGCGCAGCGTTTGGCGGCCGGGCTCAGAATTTTCCCTTCGCAACCTCCCGCAGCGCGTCTTTCTCCAACTCGGCCTCGGCGAGCAGGCGCTTGAGCTTGCTGTTCTGCTCGCGGAGCTCCTTGAGTTCCTTCGCCGCGTCGGTGTCCATGCCGCCGTACTGGCGTCGCCAGTTGTACAGCGTCGCCGCCGACACCTCGAGCTCCGCGGCGGCCTCCTCCTGCGTCTTGCCCGCAGCAGTCAGCTCGTCGGCACGGCGCAGTTTGCGCACGATGTCCTCTGCGGAGTTCCGTTTCCGTCCAGCCATGTTCTCCATCGTCCTATCCGCCCAATTCGCGGGCAACAGGACTCTAAAACAAGCTGGCCCCGTTCACAGGGGACACGCCACCATGGACCGCGAAGATTTGTTCCATCAATTCTCTTGCCAGCAATCCGGATTCGTGCGTGTGGACATGAACACCGACGATGTAGCGGGAGTAGACGTCGATCATGACGTACGCATCGAAGTACTGGCCTTTCGCCGGACCGGCGAGCTTCGTGATGTCCCACGAGTACACCTGCCTCGCCGCGGTCGCGACCAGTTCCGGGCACGCCTTCGCCGGGTGCCGCGCGAGCCTCCGACGCTCGGTGACCTGAGCGTTCTCGTGCAGGACTCGGTACATCGTCGACACCGAGCACAGATACGTACCCTCGTCGAGGAGCTCTGCGTAGACCTCCAGCGGTGCCCGGTCGACGAACCGGGCACCGCCCAAGACCTCGAGGACGCGGCGGCGTTCGAGGTCGGTGAGCTTGTTCACCGGTGCCGGTGCCGGACCGGCCGATGCTGCCGGCGTGGGCCGCCGCCCGGCGGAACGCCGTCGGGTTGCGGGGTGGAACGGACGAGGCCGGTGAGCTCGCTCGCCGCCCGGGTACCGACGCCGACGTCGGCGAGTTCGGACCAGGCGAGGGTCATCGCTTGTTGTTCTTGTCGTCGAAATCCGCTCTCTCGGAGAGAGTTTCCAAGAGAGCGTGTGCTTTTCCCATGATATCCAGGGCGGCTTCGGTAGTGGTCAGACGCTTGCTCAGGCGAGCGTTTTCACGGGTCAGCCTCGCGATCTCGGCCTGTTCGGAAGTCAGCTTGCCGACCGTCTCGCCAGGCTTCTTTCCCTCGAGCACACCGGCGTCGCGCTGCTTGCGCCATTCGCTGATCAGCGAGGAGTACAGCCCCTCGCTGCGCAGGTATGCGCCGCCGCCATCGTGTTCGCAGGCGTGCTCGTACGCCGCGAGGTGGGCGATCTTGTCCGCGGCGGTGAAGGTGCGGCGCCGACGCGGGCCGTCGGCTCTCGGATGTGCTGGATCCATCCGTCCATTGTGGTCTGTGATCGCTGTAGCGGTCGGGCTGGTCATATTCGGTCGATCCGTATCTCGCCCTGCATCAGGTGGGGTTGTTGTGAACCAGTGGACTCAACTCACCCTGACACGCAGGGCCCCGGCAATGGGAATGTCAGCGGACGGAGCTGGTTGACATCTGCCCCCATGGCAGCATCTTGGGGTCAGGTCAGGTCGAAGAACGTCGTGACTTCGTCGAGCGTGAACTGATTGCGCAATTTGCAGGCGGAGTTCTGATTGGCAAACAATCCCGGCTTCAGAAGAGCGTCTGCCTTGTCGACGCTCTTAATCCATGACACAGGTAGGACCCACTCGTCGTAATCCTCGCTGTCGGAGCGGTCGTTGACAGTATGTGTGTACGAGCCCAACAAATCCATCTCGGAAAGCTTCCGCTCGTCCTCACCGATCCGGACCGTGGCAGTCTGGAACGGGGTGGCCGCGCCGCTGACATCGGCGACGCCGACGTAGCCCACCTTGGGGATGTAAACGAATACGCGCCCACCAATGGGAACTTGGCGCAGTGTTCGCGAGAACCACTTGCCGCCGCCGGCGGAGACGAAGCCGTACCGCCGAGCATCGTCCCAGTTACGTGATCCGGATTCCTCGCCGAAGCTGACGTACCAGTCTTGGCCATTCCAGGCTTCCTGTTTGCGGTTCGAGCTGGATGTGCGGGTCGCGACAGTCGTGGTCTCGTCGATCATCCAAGTTCGCGCAAGGTAACTGCGGTCGGCGTCTTCGTAGTAGGCGAAGAACAGCACATTGATCGGTACGTCGTAGCCGTTGGCGAGGTACATGACCATGCGTTCTGTGGCGGGGTCCATTTCACTGGCCACGACGGTCAGCGTGTGCGCGCTGTTCAGGGTCTCAGGCGCGTTGTCCCCGAATTTCTTGGCGAACGCCTCGTCGAAGGTTTCCAGTGTGCTCGCGTTTCGGCGATAGTGCGCGTAAATCTCGCGGATTTCTTCGTTGGAGAGGTCTTGGACCCAGGACCCATAGTCGAGGACTTGAGCGACTACGTCGCGAGGCGTGCGGTCACGCTTGAGTTCGAGGACGTGCAGCGAACCGTCCGCATCGATCGCGAGGAGATCGATCAATTTCCCGTAGGCGGTCGGGACTTGACGGCCGATGAGCAGAAGCGGCTGTCCGAGCATCGCTGGGTCTGATTCGATGATTTCTTCGAGCCGTGATTCGAGAGGCATCTTCGCCGGTTCGATTCGGGTCGGCTGACCATCCACGCGCCAGAGCGCAATTTCTGAAGGCATGACAGGGAACCTTTCTCCGTGTTCCGCTAACCACTCGCGTACTCACCGTAGCGCCGGAAGGCGTACGTGCGCGGCCCGTCGGCTGGACCGATTGGTCGGCGACCGAGTCCGGGCATGTGATCTACGAATCGCGTCTGGAGTTGGCGCGGCTGCTGTTCGCGGATTTCGACGTGGGGGTGCAGCGCATCGCTCTACCGTTTCTTCTGTGGCTCCCTGTCGACGGCAAGGAACGCCTGCACATTTCCCGACTTTCTGCTGCTGCTCACGAACGCCGGTCCTGTGGTCGTGGATGTGAAGCCGCGCAGGCTGTGGAGTCGAAGACTGTGGCGTTCTCGTTCGAGTGGACCAGGCCGGTGTTGATCGCGCGGGGATCGGTGACCGGTCATCGATCCCAATCGGTCACCGCTGCAGCGATCGGTGTCTCGCAGCTCGGTGGGTCAGAAGGGGTCGATTGTGGGACACAGGTAGCGCGGTAGAGAAAGCCTTGGACCTCAAGTCAAGCTGCCATGTGAAGGAAGGCAGCGTGTCAGTTTCAGAAGTGGACTGCACTCGGTCAAGAGTCGACTGCACGAGCCGTGGCGGATGTGTCCTGATACTGGGGTCGTGATCGGGAGTGGTGGTGATCGGGGAGCGACCGGCATCTCTGCCGCCGAAACGCGACGCCTGAATCTGATGGTCATGCTTTATCTGATGTGCTTGACGCTGACGAAATCGCTTCGGTGAGTGGCTACTACTGGCACCATCGAGAATATGAATGCGATCTGGATGCAGGCTGGTGACGGCGTGTGGAAGCCCGCACCTTCGGCGCCGTACGAGAACGAGGCCGCGCTGCACGGCATGGTCATGGGCACGCCAGAACTGCTTCCTCTGAGTGGAAGTCCACGGATCACCGTCGTAGGCCGTGAAATAACCCTCCCCATGAGCGGTCGAGCTGACGTTCTGGCGGTGGAGGCCGACGGTCGACCAATCATCATCGAGGTCAAGCTCAACGCCAACAACGAGGCACGACGAGCGGTTGTCGCTCAGGCCC
>NZ_JBAQEO010000579.1:0-6389 GCF_049286785.1 Rhodococcus sp. (in: high G+C Gram-positive bacteria)
CGCGGCAGCAGGTGCGGCGAATCCGAACAACGCTGCGGCTACGCAACCGGCCGACACAACGGCAAGAGCTCTACTTCGCTTCACTCGGATACCCCATCTTCGTGCAACACGTGGCGTTCGAGGAGCCTGAGGAACGGATCCCTCTCCCCCCACGGGAATCAACTGCTGAACCCGAAGGAGTCTAGCAACACTGCTGTGGTGGAAGTCATGCTTTGGGGTTCCAGGAGACTCCTGCTCCTCTGGCCCGAATCGAAACTACTGGCCGGTAACAGTAACCGGTGCTACCCGGCGCTGCGGCGCCGACGTAACGTGTGCGGGCGACAGTTTTCACACTGCGTACACAACCGGCGCGGACCTGATGAGGAGATCGATCGATGGGAAAGCAGATTGCCACCCTGGCTGGAGGTCGGCAGTCCGCCCTTCTCGGGCTCGGCGTTCACCGGCCCGAACGGGTCGTCACCAATGACGAGATCTGCGAGTTGATCGACTCGAACGACGAGTGGATCCAGTCGCGCTCGGGCATCCGTAACCGCAGGTTCGCGGCGGACGACGAAAACGTCGTCACGATGGCCGTCTCCGCAGGCCGGTCCGCGATCGAGGCGGCCGGGATCGATCCGCAGCAGATCGGCTGTGTCATCGTGGCCACGTCCACGTATCTCCTGCTGACCCCGCCTGCTGCGACGGTCGTGGCCGACGCACTGGGAACCGGAGGTCCGGGCGCCTTCGATCTCGGTGGCGGCTGCGCCGGATTCTGCACGGCACTGGCCGTGGCGTCGGACATGGTGCGCGCCGGAACCGCCGACAACGTCCTCGTGGTGGGCGTCGAGAAGATGAGTGTCACCACCGACCCCACCGACCGTTCGACCCGATTCATCTTCGGTGACGGCGCCGGCGCCGTCGTGGTCGGTCAGAGCGACGTTGCGGGAATCGGGCCGGTCGAGTGGGGTTCGGACGGTTCCCAGGCAGACGCCATCGTGCAGGATCTGGACTGGTACGAGTACATCACGACGCCGGGTGCCACCCGTCCCTACATCAAGATGGCAGGAACCGCCGTGTTCCGCTGGGCGGCTTTCGAGATGGGCAAGGTGGCACTCAGCGCCTTGGCGAAGGCAGGGCTGTCGGTCGACGACCTGGATGCCTTCGTCCCACATCAGGCCAACTCCCGGATCACCGAGGTGATCGCTCGCGGCATGAAGTTGCCCGACACCGTGCCGGTTTCCGACGACATCGCCGAGACCGGCAACACCTCGGCCGCGTCGGTACCGCTGGCGATGGAGGCGATGTTGCGGTCCGGGGACGCGAAGCCGGGCGACACCGCCCTGCTGCTCGCGTTCGGCGCCGGGCTCTCCTACGCCGCTCAGGTCGTCACGATGCCGGTGCTCGCGAACAGGTGACGCCGTTCCCGGATGCTGCTGCGTCGTGGCTCCGAGGAATGGGCCGGTGTCACTGCTAGCTTGCTCTGCGGACGGGACCACCGACCGGGAACAGGAAAGCAGGGATCGATGAGAATCACTCGCCGCGCCGACACCCCTGGTTCGTTCGTCTCGCTTTCCGTAGTGGTTGCGACTGTGCTGCTGGCGGGCGGGTGCGGCGGTGGAGCAATGGACGACGAGCAAGATGCCGCCCGGGTGTCGGAGTCGGGGTTGGAGTTCAATGCGGGCGGTGACTGCACCGGCAGGGATGTGCTGATCGACAGGGACGGTGCCGTCGTCGTTCTCGAAGGAGACTGCGGAACCGTCACCATCGACGCGAACGGTGTCTCGGCGAACGTCGATCGGTCCGGCACCGTCATCGTCCGGGGGCAGGACACCACGGTGACGGGTGCGCAGACGGGAACCCTCACCATCTCGGGACGCAGTAATCGATCCGCTGTGGAGGCCGTCGAGTCGCTCGAGGTTCTCGGCAACGCCGTCACGGTGTCGGGTGCGCGTGCGGGGCGGATTTCGGTCAGCGGAAGTGGGAACTCGCTCGAGATCGGCCGTGCAGGTGACACGGCGATCAGCGGCAACGACAACCGCATGCAGTCGGAGGCGGTCGAGGAGCTGGAGCTGACCGGTTCCAACAACACCGTCGAATGGAAATCCGGAGCGCCCGGACCGGTACGGAACACGGGTTCGGAGAACCGCCTGGTGCCACCGGGGGCGTAGTCACACCCTCAGTGTGCGCCGCACTCCGTGAGTACCGCTTCCATCGCGTCGCGTTCGGGCGGGGTGACCCAGAGTCGGTACACCACTTTCACTTCCACCTGGCGAGCCACGTAGATGCAGCGATACGTCTTCGACGGCGGCAGCCAGGTAGAGGCGTCGGCGTCGCTCTTGCGCTGGTTGGTGGGCCCGTCCACGGCCTGAAGGTTGAGTGGATCGTTCGCGAGATTTGCGCGCGTCTCGGCGTCGAGTAGTTGAGCGCCCTTCTGCCACGCGTCCGACAGCGCGACGATATGGTCGATCTGTACCTCGTCCGACGTCCTGGTCCCGCGAGTGAACGCAATACTGTTGCCGGTGTAGGGATCACGAAGTGTACCGGACTGCACGACACAGTTGCGGGTCTTGTCGCGGAATGCGATGTCCACGAGGTCGCGTTGCAGGATGTCGTTTCGGGTGTCGCACCCGTTGCGGCCGAACGGCACCGACACATTGTCGGTCCAGCTGCGTCCGAACAGTTCTCGGTCGTACCCGGTCTCGGGTGCGCGACCTTTGACCTCGAGGGTGGCCAGTGCCTCGAAGGCGGCCTGGATCTGTTTCGGGTCGGCGATATCCGAGGGTGAGTCCGGGGACGTGCCGGCGTCCAGGGTCTCGTCGATCGCCGGTGCCAGCATGCGGACGAGGAAGATGACGACGAGAACGCCGAGTATCCAGGGCCACTTGTTCCTGACGGTCGAGCCGGTGACACGATTGTTCGGTTCCGCAGGGCGGGGCATGAATCACTCCTGGAATCAACACTGTTCATCATTTGTACCAGGAGTGGGACGGGTGTCCGACTGTCGGGCCGGTCTAGTCGGCCGGGATTCGCAGGAGTGGAACGAGTAGTTCGTCGTCGGTCAGTGCACCGTGCTGGCCCGGAAGCGCGGACAACCGGGATTCCTTCTTTCGCCGGACCACCGCGAGGTCGCCCTGGGCGATGGCGACCACGTCACCGATGCGGCTGTGGATCTCGGACCGTACGGCGGCACCGAACAGTCCGGCCGTCAGCGCCTCGCTACGGCTTCCGATCCACATCCCCGGTCCCAGCGTCGTCTTCCATCGGGCCGCCACGTCGTGTGCTGTTCCGGATTTCGTATGCACGTGGCGACATCGCGGTTCCCCGGCGAGGGCCACCACATCTTTCGAGAGGTCGGGCACGGCGTCGAAGTCGACTTTGTCGGCGTCGTCGACGGTCACCATTCCGTGATCGGCGGTGACCAGGAGCGTGGTGTCCGGGGCGCCGGTGGCGAGGGCTCCTGCGAGGTTTTCGACGAGCCGGTCCACGAGCGTCAGCTGATGGAGCCAGGCCTGCGAGCCCGGCCCGTAAATGTGTCCCAGCGTGTCGATCTCACTGACGTAGCAGTAGGTGAGTGTTCGGTCGCCGGACGCTGCGGCGGTGACCACGTTCGCGATGAGATCGCCGTATGCATGTGTGCCGGAGAACGTTCCGCCACGCAGAACCGCGCGGGTGAGCCCGGAGCCGTCGAACGCGGCGGGAAGAACCGTGGTGCACGTGATACCCGCTGCGGCAGCACGTTCGAACACCGTCGGCGCGGGCTGCGCCACCTCCGGTACCAGGCGTGCGAGATCGTCACCTTTCTTACCGGTGCGCCACGACAGCCAGTTGAACGTACCGTGCACCTCACGAACGTATGACTGGTAGCCGGTGATGCCGTGGCCGCCGGACGGGAGCCCGGTGCCGAGCGACGCGATGCTGGTGGCCGTCGTAGTGGGAAATCCTGCGCGTATCGGTCTCCTCCCCGGTAACCCGGCCAGGAACGGTGCGTGCTCGGCGTGCCGGCGCAGCAGGTTCGCGCCCAGTCCGTCGATCAGCAGCACGACCGTGCGCGCGCTGTCCGGCAGGCGCAGCCGGTTGGGCGCATCGGGAACCTCGAGCGAGGCGAGTACGGACGGCATCAGGGAAGCGAGCGTGGGCTGGGAATACACGTCGAGTGGTGGCGCCGAAATGGTCATACTCCACTATGTGCGACGGGCGGTGAGGAGGACGACCACTTCGGCGCCGAACCTGCGCCATTTCCTACCGGGCCGCGCTGATGTCTCCCTGCGTGCGCCGGTCGTAGGCGGCACGGGCCTCGGCGTCCGGTTTGGACAGGACGTTGCTCGCACCCATCTTGTCGCTGAGCCAGTCCTCGAACCCGCGCGGAAGCAGCGAGGCCACCTTGTACAGTGCCTGGGCTCGCGCGGGAACCCAGGTCTCCAATTTCGGTGCGGCCGAGACCTTCAGGATGGTGGTCGCGACGTCTTCGGCGCTGACGGGTTTGGAACCGTGCACAGTGCCGATACCGACGGCCAATTCCGTGTTGACCACCGTGGGCAGAATGCACGAGACGTGGACGCCGGCGGGGGCGAGTTCCGACCGCATTGCCTCGGAGAACCCGATCACGGCGTACTTGCTGGCACTGTAGGTGGCCGCCCCTGCGACAGCGATGCGTCCGACAGCGGATGCCACATTGATGATGTGGCCGCGACGGCGCTCGATCATGCCGGGGGTTACCAACTTGGTTCCGGTGATGACGCCGTGCAGGTTGACGTCCACGATCCGCTGGGTAACCGAATCGGACTCGTCGATCAGGTCGGCGAGCGGCATGATGCCCGCGTTGTTGACGAGAACGTCGACCGGGCCGAGCGTGCTTTCGGCGAACTCGATGAACTGACGGAACGACTCCGGGTCGGCCACGTTCACCCCGGTGGCAACCACGCCACCCCCGAGTTCGCGTGCAGTCTCACCGGCCAGGTCGGCGTCGAGATCGCCGATGACGACCCGGGCGCCTGCGTCTCGGAACTGTGCGGCGGTGGCCTTGCCGATTCCGCGGGCGCCGCCGGTGATGGCGACCACGGAATCGCGTAACTCGAAAATGGGGTGACGACCGAGCATCACAGTCCTTTCAGAAGGGGGCGAAGTGCGACGGGTTGTCCGTCGGACGGGAAGGGAAGGGAGGTGAAGTTCAGTGGTGCCACGTAACCGGGATCCACGGACCATTCGTACCGCAGCAGGAGGTGGTGCATGATCGAGCGAATTTCGGCGCCGGCGAAATGCATCCCGAGGCACTTGTGCACACCCCCGCCGAAGGGTTCCCACGCGTAGCGGTGAATCTTGTCCTCGCGGCGTTCGGGGGAGAACCGCTCGGGATCGAAACGCTCCGGGTCGGGCCAGTATTCGCTCATGTGATGGGTGAAGTGCGGCACGACGGCAACGTAGGTGCCGCGGGGAATGAACCGGCCGAGAACCTCGGTGTCCTCCACGGCGCGTCGTGCCACCACCGGCACCGGGGAGACGAGCCGCATGCATTCCTTCATGACGAGATCGAGATCCGTGAGTTCGTCCAGTTGGTCGAGGCTCGGGGCGTCTGTATTCAGTGCCGCCGACTGCTTCCTGCACCGGTCCTGCCATTCGGGATGCTGTCCGAGGTACTGCATCATCGTGGAGAGTGAGATGGTGGAGGTGTCGTGCGCCGCCATCAGCAGGAAGATCATGTGGTTGATGACATCGTCGTCGCTGAACCGCTCGCCATCCTCCGACTCGATGTGGCAGAGCACGGAGAACAGGTCGTCGGAGGCCTCGGATCGGCGTGCGGGCAGGTACTTCCGGAAGAACTTCTCCAGTAGTTTGCGCCCGTCGAGTCCGCGCTTCCAGCGTGTGCCGGGAATCGGGTATCGGATCGCCGACGTGGCGGATTGGACGCAATCGATGAAAGCTTTGTTGATCGCCCGCATCTCGGCGGGCGTGGTGCCTTCGGCGCCGCCCATGAAGATGCTGGTGGCGAGGTCGAGTGTGAGTTCCTTCAGGGCCGGGTAGGCCCGGAACCGATCCTCTGGACGCCAGGCGTCGAGTCCCTTCTCGATCGCGGGATGCAGGGCGTCGGTATATCGCGCAAGGCGGTCACGGGTGAAGGCCTGCTGCATGATTCGCCGGTGCGTGAGATGTTCTTCGCCGTCGAGCAGCATGAGTCCGCGGTGGAAGACGGGACCGATGAGGATATTCCAGCCTTCGCCGCTGACGAAGGCCTTGTCCTTGTTCTGCAGCACGGCCTGACATGCGTCGGGACCGAGCATGGTGACCCAACGTTCACCCAGCATGCCGAACCACGAGATGGGGCCGAACCGCTGCGCTCGCCGGCCCAGCATGCCGAGTGGATCACGCACGTAGCTGAGGGAGTGGCCCACAAGGGGAAGTCCGGCGCTCCCTGG
>NZ_JBAQEO010000580.1:0-2281 GCF_049286785.1 Rhodococcus sp. (in: high G+C Gram-positive bacteria)
GCGTATGCGCGGGAGATCGGGTATTCGTCCATGTATCCGTTACCGCCGTGCAGTTGCAGGCACGCAGTGATCACGCGATTCTGCAACTCGGTACTCCACCACTTGGCCTTCGCGCCGAGCGTGGCGTCGAACGTGCCGTCGTTGTAGGCGAAGACGCTTTGCTCGAGAAAGGTGCGGGTGATATCGACCTCGGTGGTGAGCTCGGCGAGCCGAAACCGAGTGTTCTGGAAGTCGATGATGCGCTCCCCGAACGCCTTTCGTTCGCTGGTGTATCGGATCGTCCAGTCGAGGGCCGCTTCTGCGGCGCACAGGGCGCGCCACGCGATGGACAGCCGCTCCAGGGGGAGCTGAGCTGTGAGGTGGTGGAATCCCCTGCCCTCCTCGCCCACCAGGTTGCCCGCCGGGACGCGGACGTTGTCGAAGGCGATCTCGGAGGTGTCCTGGGCGTGCAGGCCGAGCTTGCGGAGCTTGCGTCCGCGGGTGAAGCCTTTCGTCGTGGTGGGCGCCAGGATCAGCGAGAGTTGCGGTCGCCCTTCGCGTTCGCCGGTCCGCGCGGCAGCCAGGACAAGGTCGGAGGAGAACCCGCTGGTGATGAAGGTCTTCGAACCGTTGATCACCCATTCCTGACCGTCGCGCACGGCAGTGGTCTTCATGCCGCGCAGATCGCTGCCAGCGGCCGGTTCGGACATGGCGATCGAGGCCACGACAGATCCGTCGGTCATCTCCGGGAGCCACTGCTTCTTCTGCTCGGGAGTTCCGAAAGTGGTCAGGTACGAGGCGACGATGTCCTCGTTGATCGAGAATCCCGAGGCGAGAGCGGCCGCGCCCACGCGGGCCAACTCCTCCTGGACCACGCATCGGAATCGATAGTCCCGCATGCCGCCCCCGCCGAACTCCTCGGGCACGCGGATCCCGAGGATGCCATGGGCGCCAGCGGACTTCCACACGTCCCGTCCGGTGCTGCGTTCATCCTCCCACCGGTCGAGGTTGGGTGTCACCTCCCGGTTGACGAATTCGCGGACGATGTCGCGGAACGCCTCGTGGTCGGCGTCGTAGAAGGGCTGGGGCATGGGGAGACTCCTGGTTCGTGTATCTGTCCGCCGGAAGCCGGCTTGTCGACGATGGAGGGCGTACGCTTCAATGTACCGACTGAACGGTCCAACGCAAGGGTGGTACGACATGAAATCTCCGGCGCCGCTGCGCGGCCTGCGGGTGGTTGAATTTCTCGGGTTGGGACCAGCGCCATTCGGCTGCATGCTCCTGGCCGACCTGGGCGCCGAGGTATTGACGCTGCGCCGTCCGGGCGCGGAAATCCCTGCGCTGGTGCGCAATCGCCCGACCCTCGAGGTCGATCTGAAGGACGAGCGGACACGGGCCGCCGTCCGCGAGATGATCGCCGCCGCAGACGTCCTCGTCGAAGGGTTCCGTCCGGGCGTCATGGAGCGACTGGGGTTGGGGCCGGACGAGGCGACTGTGGTGAATCCGCGACTGGTGTACGCGAGGATGACCGGCTGGGGTCAGACCGGGCCGCTCGCCGCGACGGCGGGACACGACCTCAACTACATCGCGTTGACCGGTGCGCTGCACCTGGCGACCCGCCGGGGCGGGAGCCCGGTGCCGCCCGCAAACCTGCTCGGTGATTTCGGGGGCGGCGCAATGTATCTGGTCACCTCGATTCTGGCGGCGCTCTTCGAGCGCGACCGGTCGGGGCAGGGTCGCGTCCTCGACGTCGGCATCGTGGACGGCACCACCTACCTGACCTCGATGCAGCACGAGTACCGGGCGACCGGCCGCTGGTCGGACGCGGCGGGAACGAATCGACTCGACACCGGAGCTCCGTACTACGACGTCTATCCTTGTAGCGATGGGAAATTCGTTGCGGTCGGCGCCCTGGAGGACCCCTTCTTCGCCGACCTGTCGGAAATCCTCGGGCTGGATCCGGCGCTCGCCGAGACGCGGCACGACCCCGAATCGTGGCCGGCACTGCGCGCCGAGATCGCAGCGGCGCTGCGATCTCGTACCCGAGACGAGTGGACCCGGCGTGCGCAGCACACCGATGCCTGCTTGACACCGGTACTCAGCCTGGCCGAGGCGCCGACCCATCCCCAGGTCGCCGCGCGCGACATTCTCGTCGCCAACGGTGACGACGCGTGGACACCCCGGCTGCCGTTGGGTTTCGAGATCGAACCGGTCACCGCGGCCGAGATCCTGCTGGCGTGGGACGTCACCGACCCGAGTGCGGTCGGCGCCCCCGTCGACGTCGAGCGGTGAGCATCCCTGG
>NZ_JBAQEO010000581.1:0-9582 GCF_049286785.1 Rhodococcus sp. (in: high G+C Gram-positive bacteria)
TTGTGCATCCGGTTGACCACACGCAGCGATTCGATTCCACGTTCGGAGTCGTATCCGTGCTCGACGAGTTCGGCCATCAACAGCGCGGTGTCGTCGTAGCGCTTCTGGGGACGCTTCTCGAATTCACCGGTGCGCTGCAACAGTTCCGAGATGGTCGGCACGCAGTAGGTCCGGAACAGCGCGAACTCGAGTGAGCGCTGGTAGTCCCACGGAAACTCGTATCCTGCTGTGATGCGGTGGATTTCCTGATGGTCACGCATCGGATCGAGTTCCTCGATCCGACGCGCCCAGCCGTACCGTCCGCTGGGAACGCGGTCCCCGGATGGCGCGTCTACAACCTTGTCATTGGTCAGCATGTGATTCCCCTGCCGTTTCGTCAGCGTCCGTGCCTGCTCTTGAGCATCCACGCCGAAATCTTCATGTCCCGGGCCTTGCGTTCCATGGTCAGGAGATTCAGCGGAGCCCGGAACTTCTGCTGAGTGATCGACTTGACGCGGCTGAATTCGCGAAGACCGTCCGCACCGTGGATCCGGCCGAATCCGGAGTCCCCGACGCCGCCGAAGGGTAACGCCGCCACTCCGGCGAATCCGAGCACCGATCCGATGGTCACGACTCCGGTCCTGAGTCGCTCGGCGATCTGCATCGCCTTCTTCGAGTCCTTGGTGAAGACGGAGGCGCCGAGGCCGAAGGTGGTGCCGTTGGCCTTCTCCACGGCCTCGTCGAGACTGGCCACCTTGTTGATGACCACGGTGGGCCCGAAGGTCTCCTCGCAGACCGCGCTGCTGTTCTCGGGAACGCCGGTCAGGACGATCGGTCCGACATACCCGTCCTTGATGGAGTCGAGGCCACCCACCACGGCCGAGCCGCCCTTGTCGAGAGCGTCCTGCACGTGGCTGCGGACGACGTCCGCCTGACTCGGCATGGTCATCGGCCCGTAGGAGGCGTCCTTGCCGCCCGGATGGAGGGCCTTCGCCTTCTCGGTGAAGAGTTGCACGAACCGGTCGTACGCGCTGTCGACGACGTAGATCCGTTCCACACCGGCACACGTCTGGCCCGCGTTACCCATCGCGCCGAACACCGCGAATCCCGCAGCATCCTCGAGGTTCGCATCGGCGTCCACGAGCATGGCGTCCTTGCCGCCCGCCTCGACCACCAGAGGTGTGAGGGTTTCGGCGCAAGCCGCCATCACCCGTTTGCCGGTTGCGGCCGAGCCGGTGAAGGCGACCTTGTCCACGCCTGCCTTCACCAGTGCCGACCCGGTGGACCCGTCTCCTGTGACGACCTGGAGCACGGGCTGATTCGGGACGAGGGCCTGCCATTTGTCGGCCAGCCAGACGGCCACACCGGGGGTCAGCTCACTGGGCTTGAACACCACGGTGTTTCCCGCCGCCAATGCATAGGAGACCGAACCCATCGGGGTGTAGACGGGGTAGTTCCACGGGCCGATGACGCCGACGACACCCATCGGTTCGTAACCGACGCTGCTGCCCTGATTCGCGCTGACCAGACCGGACGAGACCTTGCGCCGACGCAACACCTTTCCGGCGTTCTTCGCCGCCCAGTCGAGATGCTCGATGGCCAGCATGACTTCGAGGAGAGCGTCGTCGTAGGGCTTGCCGGTCTCGGCGGCGATGAGTTCGGCGAGCTGACTTCCGTCGCGGGCCATCGACTTCTTCCACTCGAGCAGCCAGCGCTTTCGACCGTCAAAGCCCAGACCCTTCCACCAGGTCGATGCGACGCGGGCCTTGTCGACGGCCGCGCGCACTTCCTCGTCGCCCATGATCGGGTACTCGGCCAGGACGGTGCCGCTGCGCGGATCCAGCGACGCGAACGTCTTCGGCGCCGATGCAGTGGACAGCGGGGACTTCGCGGCCGGCTTCTCGGTCGTCTCTGCCTGCTGTGGCATGGTCGATTTCCTCCCTCGAGATCACATCAAATATATTTGATGTGATGTAATGTATTGCACATCACATTATGCGGCGCAAGGCCCCGCGGCAAGCCCGCCGACCCAGCCCGCGGCAGAGCAGCGCGTCCGCCGATCCCACGATCCGAGGAGTTCCCCGACATGAGCGTCGAATTCACCAGCGAACAGAAAGACTTCGCGCGGGCGGTCGCCGACTTCTGTAAACGCGAGACCGGTACCCGCGAGCAGCGAGACAAGCTGACCAACCACGGGGAGCACAACCACAACCAGGATGTCTACGAGAAGATGGCAAAGCTGGGATGGCTGGGCATCACCATCCCCGAGGAATACGACGGTTCTGACGCCAGCCTCGTCGACATGTGCATCCTCCTCGAGGAATCGGCCAAGGGCATGGCCCCCATCGGCGGGATCGGACCCACGCTGATCACGGGCGGTGCGTATGCCAAGTTCGGTACCGAAGCGCAGAAAGACGTCGTCCTGCGCGGCATCGTGGCCGGCCGATCACAGTCGATCTCCATGTCCGAGCCCGAGGCGGGCTCCGACGTCGGCAACCTCAGCACCCGCGCCGAAAAGACCGCCGACGGTTGGGTGATCAACGGTCAGAAGACCTGGTGTTCCAACGCGCACTTCGCCGATAACATCCTGCTGGTTGCGCGAACCGGGCGCGGGGACGGTAAACATGAAGGTCTGACCATGTTCCACGTCCCTGCCGGGACCCCGGGGTTGAAGATCAGCGGTATCGACACCATGGGTGGCAAGGAGGTCAACGACCTCTACTTCACCGACTGCGCACTGCCCGAGGATGCGGTGGTCGGTGAAGTCGGCAACGGCTGGCGCCAGCTGATGACCGGCCTGAACTTCGAACGCCTGATCCTCGGCGCAATGATGCTCGGAGTCGCGCAGCGCGCCTTCGACGACACACTCGCGTTCGTCACGCAGCGCAAGCAGTTCGGCCGCCCGGTCGGCACCTTCCAGGCTCTGCGTCACCGCATTGCAGACCTCGCGACCGAGATCGAATGCTGCAAGCTCCTCGTCTACAGCGTGGCCGAGGAAGCGGACGCCAACCCGGACAAGATGCTGGCACGGGAGGCGTCGATGGTGAAGCTGAAGGTCACCGAGACCGCGAAGAAGGTGGCACTCGAGGGCATGCAGATGATGGGCGGCTACGGCTACGCCACCGAGTTCGACATGGAAAAGCACGTGCGCACCACCCTCGTGTCCAGCATCTACGGCGGCACCAACGAAATCCAGCGCGACATCATCGGGAAGACCTACGGGCTCTAGACACCGCCCCCGCGGTTATTCTGATCTGCCGTAACGAAGGAGTCACCCATGGCATCGCCATCCCTGCCACGATCCTCAGCGGGCAAAACCCTGCGCCGCCGACCGCAGCTGTCGGACGACGTCGCGGTGCACGTCCGCAACCTGATCATGTCCGGGGGCGTTCGCCCGGGTGACTTCATTCGCCTCGACGAGACCGCTGCCGAGCTGGGAGTGAGCGTCACTCCGGTACGCGAAGCGCTCCTGACTCTGCGCGGCGAAGGCCTGGTGGAGCTGGTCCCCCATCGCGGTTACGTCGTCGCTCCCCTCAGTCGCGAAGACATCCACGACCTCTTCTGGCTGCAGGGCCAGATCGCCGAGGAACTCGCCATCCGCGCCACCAAGGCGGTCACGCCCGAGGCGCTGGAGGAACTGGCCAGGATCAACGAACGGCTTCGCAGCGCGGTGGCGGACAGTGACGCCGCGCGGATAGAGGACCTGGAATTCAAGTTCCACCGTGTCCTCAACCATCTCGCGAATGCCAGCAAGCTGTCCTGGTTCCTGCTGAGCGCCACCCGGTACACGCCGGCGCACTTCTACTCCTCCGACCCGGAATGGGGACAGTCTGCCGTCGAGAGCCATATCCGGCTGATCGCGGCCATGGCGGAGAAGAAGGCCGACGTGGTGGGCGCCGAAAACAAGGCTCATTTCATCGACGGCGCCCATCGGCTGGTCGCGCACCTCGACGAGATCGGCATCTGGGACTGAAGGCTCGCCCCTCGTGTCAGCGCCCGATCATCATCGGGACAAGCACGGTCCGGGCGAAGGACTCCATCTGCTCCCTGGTACCCAGTTCCGGTGGCCCGTCCGGCGTGAGAAGCAGCGATTGCGTCAGCCGGGTGATCACGACCGCAACAGCGGACACCTCGGGCTCGGGGGCGTCGACACCGGCGTGTTCGCGAATCCGCCGGATCCGGCTGCCGAGATATGCCGATGCCAGTTCGACGATCTGGCCCGCTCGAGCGGTCAGCGCGAGCAGCGTCTCATCCCGGTCGACCTCGAGCAGTTGATGCAGAAGCCTGTTGCCCCGCAACGCATTCTGCGTGACGACAAAGAATCGGACGACGTAATCGGCAGGGTCACCGACCGGTCCCAGAGCCTCTTCGATCTGACTCAATACGCGACCGGCCTCGAACACCATCGCACCGCCGACGATCTGGTCCTTGGTGCCCATCCTGCGATACAGAGTGGCTCGATTGACGCCTGCGCGACGCGCGATGTCGTCCGTGCTGGTGCGCCGGACACCCGTCAGCGCGAACTGCTCCAGCGCGGCGACCAGGATTCGCTCGTCCTCGGGCTCGAAGAGTTCGCCGGGCGTCCCGAGCAACGCGAGAAGAGGGTTGTCCGACATTCCGTCAACCTACGCCTCGACGATTACCGGAGGCGCCGTCAGCCCGCCTCACACGGCGCCGCGTTGCGCCCGGCATACGAAGGATCGAGTGCCTTCTGGACGATGTAGACGGCTCGCGGATCCGAGGTCAACTGATTGTGGCCGGCCTGGTTCGACTCACACCCGTCCTGAAGCCAGACGTTGTCGACGGCGGCACCCGGTCCTGGCGTGAGAAAAGTTGCCTCGGGCGGAGTCGACACGGTATCTCGCCGGCTCGCGACGACGGTGTATCGGATTCCCGGATCGGTGTCGCCGCCGGCGTTGAGAACCTGCAGGAACGGCGAGCCCACCATCTGCTGAATGTAGGACGGGCCCACTGCGACACCGGTGAGTGCCGTCACCGGGATACCCAGTGCCTGCGCGACACCCCCCAGCAGCTGGACGTCACCGAAGCTGGTGCCGTGATTCGTCGCACCGAGTGTGACCAGTGTGTGAACCTTGTTTCGTGCCGGATCCACACGGTCTGCGCCTCCCGCGAATCGCAGGTACTGACGAGACACGGTGCCGCCGAGCGAGTGGCCGACGAGGTCTACCTGCGGGGCACCGGTCTCGGTGCGCACCCGGTCCACGAATCCCGCGAGCTGCTGCGCCGACTCCGCGATGTCGCCGCCTCCGAACATGCGGAGAACATTGCCCCCGAACAGACCCGCTGACTGGCCGTAGTTGAGCGCGAAAACACAGTAACCCTCGGACGCGAGCGCAGGCGCGAGCGTTTCCCAGGTCGCCACCATGTCGACCCACGTCCCATGGACGAGTACCACGGGGCGGGGATGCGCTACCGAGGGTGTGCAGTTCCAGTCGTTCGCGCCCGGAAGCACCGCCGGATCGGCCACCGGCTCCGGATCTGTCACCACCGGTTCGGCGCCGGCAGGTGCGACGGCGAAGAACGTGACGACACATGTCAATACGGTCAAGAGAACCGTACCGGCAGACGATGGACGCATATGCCTCGTATCCTGGGTTGACGAAATAGACTGCTGGTTACGTTACCCAACAGTCCACAAAAGTCTCAATCCGAACTCGAGACCAAGGAGGTGCCGGCCGCTTCTTCGTTCCGCCGCTCTCGTCCGTCCCGGAGCAATCCGCACAGTGCGCGGAAACGAAGTACTCATGAACCACGATGGAACGGGACGAGAAAAATACTGCCGATCGAGCGAGTGGGGCGACCATGAACTACCCCTTGGACCAGCGAAACGGCGACGAGCCGGGGGATCCCCCGGGCACCGACGCGGAACACGCTCTCGACAGTCTGCGAGCCGAGCTCGACGCTGTCGATTCGACCCTGCTCGACACCGTGCGCAGACGGCTCGAGGTGTGCGTGCACATCGCCGAGGTGAAGCGCACTGTAGGCATCGCAATGATGCAGCCACACCGAGTGGGAGTGGTCCACGAGCGAGCGCGCCGATACGGCGCCCGTCACGGGGTGTCCCCCGAGTTCCTCGACTCGCTGTACAACCTTCTGATCGCCGAGGCGTGCCGGCTCGAAGACGTCGTGATCGAGGGCGGCGACGGGCAGAGTGCGACCGAGGCGCAGAACGCCGAGTCGTCATGAGCACCCGGACCCTGCTCGTCGACAACTACGATTCCTTCACCTACAACCTCTTCACGCTGCTGGCCGAGGTCAACGGCGAGCCTCCGACGGTGGTGCACAACGACGTGGAGTGGGAGTCGATCTCCTGGTCCGACTTCGACAACATCGTCATCTCGCCCGGACCGGGGCGTCCGGAGCGAGAACGCGATTTCGGTATCAGCGCCCGCATCATCGCACAGACACCGCTCCCGGTGCTCGGCGTCTGCCTCGGCCACCAGGGTCTGTGTCACCTGTTCGGCGGAAGTGTGGTGCTGGCCCCCGAGCCGATGCACGGCAGGGTGTCTCTGGTCGAGCACAACGGGTCCGATCTGTTCGCCGGCATCCCGTCGCCGTTTCCCGCAGTGCGATACCACTCGCTCGTCGTGCAGGATCTGCCCGGCGTTCTCGAGGCGACCGCGTGGACTTCCGACGGATTGTTGATGGGTGTTCGCCATCGAAACCGGCCGCTGTGGGGCGTCCAGTTCCACCCGGAGTCGATCAGCACCGCCTTCGGGCACGAATTACTGGCGAACTTCCGCGACCTCACCCCCACTCATTCGGACGGGCCTCCACTCGGGGCCGGGCTCAAAATTCCGATTCCCCACGCCCCCTACGTGGTGAAGCAGATCCGGATGGATCACGAAGTGGATGCGCGTAGCACCTTCGAGGAGCTCTTCGCGTCCGGACCGAACGCCTTCTGGCTGGACGGAACGTCGGCATCCGAGGCGGATTCGAGAGTCACGATCATGGGGAATTGCGCGGGCCCCCGCGCCGAATACATCACCTATGACGTCACCGAGTCGATAGTTCGGATCACGCGGGAGGGGTTGCCGGTCGAGCACGTCCACGCACCCTTCTTCGATTATCTGGAGCGCCAGCTGCAGGCGAGATCCGTCCCCGGAATGCCGGGAGTGCCGTTCGGCCTCGGTTACGTCGGATATCTCGGATACGAACTCAAGGCGGAGACAGGGGGCGCGGCCGCCCACAAGTCGCCCACTCCGGACGCGGCGCTGGTCTTCGCGGACCGCGCCGTCGTCATCGATCATTCGAACGAGCGCACCTATGCGCTGTGCCTCAGCGACCACGAGAACGATCCGGAGATGCTGCGCTGGCTGGACGAAACCGAGGCAGCGCTGCGCCGACTGGCCGAGCCCGACGACACGTCGTCCGCGGTTCCTCCGATCAGAAAACCCGAGTCCGTCGAGCTCGCACTGCGGCACGACCACGACCGGTACCTTGCGCACATCGCATCCTCACTCGGCGAAATACGGGCCGGTGAGTCCTATGAGGTGTGCCTGACCAATATGGCGACGGTGGATCAGCCGATCAACCCTCTGCCCACCTTCGAACTTCTACGCACCATCAGTCCCACCCCGTACAGCGCCTATCTGCAATTCGCCGGGCTGTCGGTGCTCAGTGCTTCGCCGGAACGCTTTCTTCGGATCGGCGCCGACCGGGTGGTGGAGTCCAAGCCGATCAAGGGCACCCGGCCGCGTGGTGTCACCCCGGACAAGGATGCGGCGCTCCGGCAGGATCTACTCGACAGCGAGAAGGATCGGGCCGAGAATCTGATGATCGTCGACCTCACCCGGAACGACCTCGCGCGGGTCTGTATCCCGGGTTCGGTGCACGTTCCCAAACTCTTCGATGTCGAGACCTACGCGGCGGTACACCAGTTGGTGTCCACGGTGCGCGGCACTCTGAAGTCCGATGCATCGGTGGTCGAATGTGTCCGTGCAGCGTTCCCCGGTGGTTCGATGACCGGCGCGCCGAAAATCCGGACGATGGAGATCATCGACCGGCTGGAGTCCGGGCCGCGGGGCGTGTATTCGGGTGCCATCGGCTACTTCTCACTGACGGGCACGGCCGACCTGTCGATCGTCATCCGGACGATCGTCGCCACGGACACCGACGTGACATTCGGCATCGGCGGGGCGATCACCGCCCTGTCCGATCCCGAGGAGGAGTTCGAGGAGGCGATGGTGAAGGCCGCCACCATGTTGCGTGCACTCACCGTCACCGCCCCCAGAGGGAACGAGATCGGTCAGTGACTCCCCCCACCGCACTCGTCCGATCCGCCGCTGTCATCGGCGGATCGGGACAGGTCGGCCGGATGGTCGCGACGCGGCTGCGCGCCGACGGACTGCGAATCCACACCGTGGATCTTCAGCCCGCTCTGGGCCCCGATCATGTACAGGGCGACATCACCGAATCCTCATCCCAGGTCCGCACACTCCTCGGTTCGGTGGAGGCGGTGGTCCTTGCGGTACCCGAAAGTGTGGCTCTCGCTGCGATTCCCGTCCTCTCGAAGTCGATGGCCGAGCAGGCTCTCCTCGTCGATACCCTCTCGGTGAAGTCCAGGTTCGCGGCCGCCCTGCAGTCGAGTGAGTTGTGCAACAGCGCGGTCGGGATCAACCCGATGTTCGCTCCCACCCTCGACCCTTCCGGACGCCCGATCGCAGCAGTCACCTACCGCGGTGGACGTCCCGTCGACTGGTTCCTGTCGCGGATGTCGGAAGGATGGGGTGCATCGGTCGTTTCGCTCGACGCGGAACGGCACGATCGGTTGACAGCCGTCACGCAGGCGCTGACCCACGCCGGCATTCTCGCCTTCGGTCTCGCACTCGCCGAACTCGGAGTGGACGGCCGAGATCTGACGGCGCTGGCAACTCCCCCACATCTGATGTCTCTCGCACTCCTCGCACGCGTCGGCGGCGGTGTCCCGGAGGTGTACTGGGATATCCAATCCGCCAATCCGTTCGCGCGGGAGGCGCGTCTCGCGCTGACGTCGGCACTCCACACGCTCGTCGAGACCGTCGACCACGGAACGGAGCACCACTTCGGGGCTCTCATGGCCCGCGCCTGTTCCCCGCTCGGCGACGAACAGGCGCCCCTCGCCGCGCTCTGCGCCGACATCTTCACCGACTCGTTGCGCCCGCCGTCCCGGGTCGGCACAGGAACGGAGACTCGTGATGATTCCTGAACAGATTCGTTCTATTCCTGCACACGACCCGAGCGACCCGGTCGAAAGCGCCATCATCCGGCGACTGTCCGGGAACTGGGGACGGCGCGCCACCGTGAGGAGAGCCGAGCCCGATCTCGACACGCTGTTCGACCTCGACAAACACGACTATCCGGACGAATTGCTGCCGTTCGCGGATCACGACACGTTCCGCCGCCTCTCACAGGACCAGCAAGCCAGGTTGCGGGCATGGGCGTGGATCTGCTTCAACAAGAACGTCATGGACATCGAACAGTACGTCGTGAATCCCGGATTCGATCTGGTGGCGCACGACGCATTCGCCAGCGGTCTGGGCGACACCTTCGCGATCGCCGTGCACCAGGCCATGGTGGACGAGCAGTACCACACGCTGATGC
>NZ_JBAQEO010000582.1:0-5551 GCF_049286785.1 Rhodococcus sp. (in: high G+C Gram-positive bacteria)
CTGCTTCCAACATTTTCCGCACAGTATGCCCGGCCATCAGCCGACTCGGACATACACTGCTCATCACAGCAGCCCCGCGGACGGGAGAACATGATGCCAACTGTCGTTCTCGTGCTCATCGCGTTGATCGGTGCCACCATCCAGTCCCGCAGGCGCCGTGAGGGAGCCGGTCCCGCCACCACGATCGACACATACCTCGTGTGGTGGCTGGTGGCCGTGGTGGGTGTCGGTTCGGTTATCGGCGCGGCGTTTCACGTATTCGACGGACCCGACACCGCGGAGATGATCGGATACACCCGCGGTGACGGCGGATTCCAGTTCGAGAATGCGATGGGGGATCTGGCGATCGGGGTCGCCGGCATCATGTGCTACCGGTTCCGCGGGTATTTCTGGCTGGCGGTCCTCACTGTCATGACGGTGCAATACTTCGGTGACGCCGT
This sequence comes from Rhodococcus sp. (in: high G+C Gram-positive bacteria), assembly GCF_049286785.1. Lineage (GTDB taxonomy): Bacteria > Actinomycetota > Actinomycetes > Mycobacteriales > Mycobacteriaceae > Rhodococcus_F. The sequence continues at coordinate 441 of NZ_JBAQEO010000582.1, forward strand.
CGGCCACATCTACTTCTGGATCGCCGAGGACAACACGAAGTCCGGCAACATCGGTTTCCCGCTGTGGTTCGACATCATCATGCCGATCGTGGGATGGGTGCTGTATGCCGCGTCCCGCAAGCGGAGTGGGGACGCGGCACCGCGCGAAACGGTCGCTGCGCGCTGACGGCCCGACTGATTGCACCGCACCGGCGCACGTGGGACGCTCGAGGCACTACGCGAGAAGGTGGAGTCAATGAGCCTGGTCATCGGCGAAGCACTCATCGACATCGTCACGGACAGCGACGGCAACGTGGTGGAGTACGTCGGCGGCAGTCCGCTCAACGTCGCGGTCGGGCTCGGCAGACTCGAACGCCCCGTCGAGTTCGTCACCCACATCGGAGACGATCCCCACGGCCACCGCATCGCCGAGCACCTTCGCGCTTCGGGTGTGGCGCTGGCACCGGGGAGCGTCACACCGCAGCGGACCGCGACGGCGCACGCCACGCTCGACCCCGCAGGCGCCGCCCGCTACGCATTCGACCTCGACTGGGATCTGCCCTCACCGCGCTGGAACTCCAGCTCCCATCTCGTCCACACGGGGTCGATCGCGTCGGTGCTGGAACCGGGATGTGCTGTGGTGGCCGACCTCGTGACTTCCCAGCGTGCCTCGTCGACGATCAGTTACGACCCGAATGTGCGTCCACCTTTGATCACCGACGCCGCCCGCGCCCGCGAGCGAATCGAGTACCTGGTGTCGATCGCGGATATCGTCAAGGCCAGCGACGAGGATCTCCGGTGGTTCGATCCCGACCGCGATCCCCTCGACGTTGCCCACGACTGGTTGTCGCGGGGGCCCGCCGTCGTGGCCGTCACAGCGGGTGCCCAGGGCGCGTTCGCCGTCTACGCGGGCGGCGTCGTCGAAGTCCCGGCCGTCGAGGTCGCGGTGGTGGACACCGTGGGTGCGGGCGACGCGTTCATGGCCGGCCTTCTCGACGGATTCTGGTCCCGCGCATTCCTGGGCGTCGAGCGCCGGGAGGCTCTGCACCGGATCAGCCACGACGAACTGCACATCGTGCTCGGCAATGCCGTCCTCGCCGCCGCGCTGACGGTCGCGCGGCCGGGTGCCGACCTTCCCACCAGGGAGAGCCTGACGCGCGCGGCCGGGGTGCCTCGATGACACTCGTCGCGCACACTTCGGGTGGTTCAGGTGGGGTCCTCGACGAGGACAGGGGCAGCATGCTTTCCACCCTCGGACGTCGACGGCTCACGGCGAGGATGCTCGGTGGCCGCATCGAAAGTGTCCGGCACCGCATGCGGCACGATGCCGACGGTCGCGAGCAGTTCCCACAGCCCCGCCATCGCGCCCTTGGGGTCGAGGCAGTACTCCGATTCACGGACCCGCCAGAAGGTCCACCCACAACGCTCTAGTTCCTGCTCGCGTTCGAGATCCGCGAGACGCTGCTCGGCTGTGGTGGAGAACGAGTCGCTGTCACACTCCACCGCCAACCGCATCGTTCCGCCGGTCACGACCAGGTCGATGCGCCGATTGTTCACCTCGACTTGGGGATTGACGTGATAGCCGCGCTCCGCGATGTCGTTGAACACCCGTTGCTCGAGCAGACTGTCGAACGGCGGAGTCCGCACGTCACGACTTACGTCGACAGGCATGGGCTCGGCGGGGGCAGGGGAGGTGGACTCGATGTAGCGGAGCAGCGCATTCCGCAGGTCCGAACGCTCGAGTTCGTCCACGGTCACGGAGTGGAACAACCACAGCTGATCCTGGGCCCGCGACGCCGCGACGTTGAATCGGCGCTTGTACTGGTTGGCGGTCAACGGCGCGAAGTTCCGGCCGGACGCCACTACCATCGACAGGAAGACGACGCTGCGTTCGTCACCTTGGAAGTCCGGTGGAGTACCCACCCGCAGGCGACGCTGCTCCCACTGCTCGATGCCGATGCGCCGCACCAGTTCACCGCGGATCACATCAACCTGCGACTGCCCCTGCAGCACCACCACGCCGAACGTCTTTCCTTCGTAAAGCGGATCCACCAGGCATTCGATCAGCTGATCGACGAGTGCCGTCGCCTCGGCGTGGTTGGTCAACGTCGCGTCCTTGCCGGTGACCGACGCGTCCGGGACAAGCGTGTGCTTCAGGGGCGGGAGACGGTCTGCGCCGAACTGCCGCACCGGTACCAGAGGTAAATCGCCGTAGAACTCCCGGCTCGACCAGTTGATGATCTCGGGCATCGACCGGAAGTGTTCCCGAAGCCGCACCACCTGACCGAAACTGGTGCGCAGAATCGAGAACAGGCTCGATCGGGGTGTCAACGTCGCCTGCACGTACTCGGGAAGGTCCGGCAGGTAGGCATCGAGCCGGGTGAACACGTCTGCGAGGGTGCCGTGGGTGGGGATTTCAGCTGGCGCACACTGTTTGTCGTCCCCCACCACGATCACCCGCGGTGCGAGCCACAGCAGGAAGAGGTTGGTGATGTCTGCCTGGCTGGCCTCGTCCACGATCACCACGTCGAAGCTGCCCGGCACGGGCGGGATGGAGGCAAGCACCTGCTGCAGCGGCATCACCCAGGCGGGGACGGCTCCCTGCGCCGAGCCCATGGCGGAACGGGCTGCACTGCGGTACTTTTCGGCGTACTTTCCGGATCCCGCGCCGATGTTGGAGATGTGCTCTCGGTAGGTCTGCAGCGCTCGAACCTGTTCCGCGGTCAGGTGTTCGAGGCAGTCCCGCCAGGCGGACGCGGCCGCGAGGCGAGCCGTCAACTGCGCGAGATCCGCGTCGAGGGCGGACAGCTCGGCTTTCAGTTCCTGTTCACGTCCGGGTCGGTGGTGTTCCGAGACCCATTGGCGAGCGCGGCGCCATGCCCAGGCGTCCGACAGCTGCCAGCTGATCTCGTCCCATTCGGGCAGCGTCGCGGTCTCCCGCACCAATTCGTGGAGCGCCGGCGCCACCGGGGCGAGGCGTCCCGACAACTCCTCGAAGAGCTGCTGATCCTGTTGCTCGCTGCACGCGACGGCGTAGCGGGCGAACGCGTCCGGCAATGCCGCACCGTCGGCCTGTTCCAGAGCCGCGACCAGTGCGGTGCCCTCGGGTGAGGGACCCGGATCGACGGCGGTGGACACCGCCGAGACGATCGCAGCCAGTTCCGCGCGGGCAGTGTCGACATCGGTGCGAGAGGTGATCGACTCGGCTGCGTTCGCCACGGCGAGGACATCCGTGAGACTTCTCATCCGAGGGGCGTTGGGGGACAACGCGAACAGCTCCCGGGCGAGCGCGTCTCGCGCGGCGAGCAGCGCACGCACCCGCCCCACCCGATCGACAACCCTGTTGAGGGCATCGACCCGGAGAGCACGAGAACCAGTGAGTTCCACTGGAATTCCGACGTCGTCGAGCAACTCCGCTGCCGTCTGCGCGGCATCGTGGGCACGCAGGTGTTCGGTCACCAACCGCACCGTGACAGCGGTGGTGGCAGGCACTCCGTCAACGGTGGCGTCGATGTCGAGGGCTTCGACGGCCTTCTGTTCGCGGCTGCGCCGGAATCGCGCCTTCCACTCGACGGCGCCGGACTCCATCGCCACCGCGAGCGCGCCCACCGCGTGCAGGGCAGGCCTGGTCATCACGGAGCACTGCACATCGTGCGCGCCCACGTACCGGTCGGCCGCAGTGGCCGCCTCGACAATCGCAGGCAGAGCCTCCAACCGGCCCCACAGGTGCGCGGCTCCACCCGCCAGCACCGTGTCGGCCAGACCCTGGAATCTGCCATCGAGCTCGAGGATGTCGACTGCATGCGCATGGAGTTCGTTGCAGTACCGGCGGATGGTGAAGGCAACCGTGGGATCGACGCCCTCGAGAACGCCGAGAAGCTGGGCGGACTGCGGCGTCTCGATCAGAACGTGTGCGGACGCCCGCGCACACAGTCGTTCCAGCTGAGCCCGGTTCGGCAACAGTGTGTCGAGTGGGGGCAGACTCTGACGGGACCGTTCCGCCCGGGACGGTGACGCCGCGCCGCTCAATCGGCGCAGGGCCTCCACCTCGGCTCCGGTCAGCGGCGACTCCTCGGCGAGCAGCGGCCCCGGCAGCCACTCGTAAGCCTCTTCCAGGGACACCACGGCGCGCACGATGGTGGCCGCGGTGCCCTCGTAGCCGTCGGCGACGTGCGTGTGGTGCGTCTCGGACTCACGCAGCGCCTTGACTTCGTCGAGCAGTACCGAGCGCTTCCGCACCGCCTCGTCGCGCTGCGCGCGGAGGTTGTCGATCTTCTGCTTCTCACTCCGCGGATTGAACGACGACTTGCGCTCGGCGATCTTCGCGACACTGCGGGTGAGTTCGTCCGAACCGTTCCGCGAGAGGTCGGTGATCGAGACACACAGCTCCTGCATCTCGGGCGGCAGCTTGTCCCGCAGAACCCGCAGGGCCTGCGCCTTCTCACTTGTCACGAGCACACGCTGACCTCGGGCGAGGAGCGCGGACACGAGGTTGGCGATGGTGTGGGTCTTCCCGGTTCCCGGTGGGCCTTCCACCACCACTCCGCTGTCCTCGCCGAGCCGCTCGATGATCTGCGACTGCTCGGCATTCGCGGGCAGCGGGAAGAGCGGATCTTCCGCGAGGCGCGACGCGTCGGCGGCTCCCGTGCGGTCGAGCCAATCCAGACGGTCCCGCGTTTCGATGGCATCGACCAATTGGGCGAGACCGAGGGGCACGGTCACACCCTCGCCGTCGAGGTGAGCGAGCATCTGGTCGTAGTACTCGATCAACGCGAACGAACTGCGCTTTCGCAAGACCAGCGCGGGTGACGCGGTGAGGGTCGGGGGCGTCTTCACGCTCAATGCCTCCCGCGACCATTGCCCCAGAACCTTCATGACATCGGCGCTCAGCGGGGAGGTCGCGGCGTCCTGCAGTTGTCGCTGGAGCGGCAACGCGCGCGAGCTGTCGTATATCTCGAGGCCGGTGAACAGTTCGGAGTCCTCGAGCCGCGGCGCGGTGTCGGGCATCAACCGCACCAGCAGGTCGCCGGTCCGTGCGTCGCGTTCGATATTCGCCGGCTGGGTCACCAGGTGCGTGCGGATGTCGGCCGACTCGTCGGTGGAAGTGAGCAGCCCCGCCGCCACTACGAGTT
>NZ_JBAQEO010000583.1:0-2768 GCF_049286785.1 Rhodococcus sp. (in: high G+C Gram-positive bacteria)
CTCCAGCGACTGGTGCACCGACCTGATTCTGCCGTCAGGACCAGGCAGAGCGAGGCGGGTTCGGCCTTCCTCGATTGAAGGCAGGAACGAGATCCACTTCGCCTTCGAAGCCGAGGTGGAGCGTGGCCTTGGAAGGTCGTTGCGGAGATGATCTCGCTCAGAGCGGGCGCAGCGTAACCTCGGCGGGCGAACGACTCGGCAGCCTCTAGGAAGTCACATGCGGGATCACTGGGCGGCGCCGTGTTTACAGTGCATATCAAGCCGAATTGCGGTGGTGGTCGGGCATATCCAGTTCCCCAAGGGCGTGCCTGCAGACGCACTACTCTCCGAGGAGCGACCGTGCGCGACCTTCCTGCCGGATACGAAACGGGATGATCAGTCAAAGAGGTTGATCGTCACGTTGACGTCCCGTGTTCGAAGAATCGAGTCGGCAACGTGTTGAAGATGTTTACGCCAATGTTGTTCTGCTCCATCAACATCGCGCGCCCGGACCAAGTCCACCAAACCGCGGCAGTCGTCGACCACAGCCTGGATGAAACCCATTTCGATCGGCACATCAGGTCGCCTCGCCTTGATGCCGAGTCGACGATGAGCCTCGAGGACGTCGCGAAGCGCACGAGCCTGCGCGGCGAGCGTCTTGTTTCCGCAGTACAACGCGATCAGGTTGTGGAACTCCCCAACCAGGGACACCCACACCGCGAAATCTTCTTCCGACTCGAACCCGCGGTCCGCGGACGCCTGCTGCGCATCGACGCAGTCTTCCAAGGCCTCCAAACCCTCCGCGGAGCACCGCTCAGCGAGGAAGCGCGCAAGGGCCGGCTCGAACGCGGTTCGTGCCTCCAGCAGGTCTTCCACAGTCGTCCCTTGGACTTGGAGGTACAAGCCGATGTGTCGCGCGGCGACACTCAGATCGGGCAGCCGTGCCTGGGGACCTCCGCGTGCGCCGGTGAGGACGGTAATCAAACCCTCACTTTCGAGAATCCGGAACGCTTCACGCAAGGTGGGCCGCGAAACATCGAACTGGGCGATGAGCATTTTCTCGGACGGCAGCATTTCACCCGGCTGAATTTCACCGCGGACGATCTGGCTACGCAATCGGTTGGCGATCTGCTCGGACGCCTTCACTGCGCGCACTTTGGCGCCATGGCCGACGGTGCTCAATTGAACGCGCTTGTCTGTCCTCACCCGTCACACTCTATTCCCACCGTTATCCGACAGCATCTTCCTTCCTCTCGCAGATCGCGACCGAGCACATCGCAAAGGCACATCCGGAAGGGTATCGACGTGACCGTAAACGTAGTTATACTGGTTAGATATTAAAGTGTGACGGTAGTCATACTTTCGCATTCTGTGACTAGGAGAAGCCGTGTCGGTGGACACCCAGACTGATGACGTCAGCCTCGACCAGGGCCTACTGGACTGGATCGAGGCCACCACGAAGTGCTCGGTGGTGTCCTTCGAGCGACGACCGGGAGGTGGGCGTCGTGAAGCGTGGTACGTCGATGTCGCCCAAGCCGACGGTGATCTCCGGCCGCTCTTCCTGCGCTACGACCGTGAGACCCCCGAGCAAAAGGGTGACCCGTTCACGCTTCACCGCGAAGCGCAGTTCTATGCAGCTTTCGACGGCACCGATGTCCCTGTGCCGAGCATCGTCGGCGTCCATCCGACCGAACAGGCGATCCTCTCGACTCGCGTACCCGGACACCCGTGGTTCTCAGCCCTGAAGGACGAGGACGAGCGGGTCTCCGTTGCGTCGGAATTCATGCGGACGCTTGCTGCTATGCACCGCGTCGATCCGCATCGACTCGTCCTGCCCGACCAGGACGCCGACATGGACCTGCGCGCCCTGGTCGATCACGAGATCGGCGTGTGGGAATCCATCTACCGTGGTAGCGACGCCGGGAAGGACCCTCTGATCGAGGTGGGTCTGCGGTGGCTCCGCCGCAACCGTCCAGACGTCGCAGGTCCGGTGGTGATCGTTCAAGGCGACACCGGTCCGGGAAATTTCCTGTACGAGAACGGCCGCGTGACTGCCGTGCTCGACCTGGAGATGGGCCATCTCGGTGACCCGCACGACGATCTCGCATGGGTGTCGCTGCGTGCAGTGCAGGAGCCGTTCACGAACTTCCGGGCCCGCCTGGCCGACTACGCGGCGCACGTACCGTGGTCGGTAGATACCGCACGAGTCCGGTACTACCGCGTTTTCGCGGAACTGCGAGTGGTCATTCTGGGCCATCGCCCGGATTCCGACAAGTCACCACTTTCCGAAGTCGGCAACCAGCTCGCCTACGGGTTGCTGCACCGGCGACTGCTGATCGAGGCACTCTGCGACGTGCTCGATCTCGAGCTCGAAGAACCGCCGACCATAATCGCCCAGCCGGGACAGAACGACTGGCTGTATCACGCTGCACTCGAACAGATCCGGCAGATCATCGTCCCGCGCAGCGAGGATGCGTTCGTCATCGCTCGCAGCAAGGGGCTGGCCCGGATCCTCAAGCACTTACAGCAGTCCGAACGCTACGGCGCACTCGTCGATTCGGCCGACCTCGCGGACATCGCCGAAGCGCTCCCCGGCCACCCCCGCACCCTCGCCGAGGCGCTCACCGCGCTGTGCGATCGCTACGAGGCCGGTGCAGTCACCGACGCCGAAATGGTCATGATCTTCGCCCGGCAGGTTGCCCGTCGAACTCGAATGCTGAGACCAGCGATGGGTGTGCTCGCGGACCGGCATTTCGATCCCCTGGAGTGAATCGTCATCCGGCGGGCGC
>NZ_JBAQEO010000584.1:0-41118 GCF_049286785.1 Rhodococcus sp. (in: high G+C Gram-positive bacteria)
AACAGGCCTGCGATTTCCGCGACAACCTGGCGGAGCTCAACGGGGCCGGCCTCGCTGTCGTCGGCATCTCGCCCGACAAGCCCGCAAAACTGGCGAAATTCCGCGACAACGAAAACCTGACGTTCCCCTTGCTGTCCGACCCCGACAAGACCACCCTCACGGCGTGGGGGGCGTTCGGCGAGAAGAAGATGTACGGAAAGACGGTGGAGGGCGTCATCAGATCGACTTTTCTCGTCGACGAGGAGGGGAAGATCGAGGTCGCGCAATACAACGTGCGTGCGACCGGTCACGTCGCCAAGTTGCGACGGGATCTCTCCGTCTGAGCGTTCGGCGCTCAGCGGCAACGCCGGAAACCGCTTCTCGTCGAGAAGGATCGGGAGCATCCAGGGCGTAGTCGACGGACTCGCGGCGAGCGGAACGCGCGATCTCCCGGTGGAGCGTGCGGGGCCGACGACGTACAGCGAAACATCGAGTACGACTTGGACCTTCGTCGATTCCAGCTGTGGATTATCCGAGACGATCATCCCTCTCTGTGCGGGTTCGGCTCCGCGCAGACAGCGGTCGGCGTGACCAGCGACATGGTCCGCTCGGTGCGCGATCACGGTCGTCGGATATCTGGCCGCGGTCACCGAGTTCATCCGCAGGACGTCGAGATAGCTCGCCTACCCCCCGGCGAACTTCTCGGACGTGCCGAGATCCACGGGCAGGGCTATCCCGGTGATGGCCCGGCCGGTGTCGCTCACCAGATACAGAACGGCGTCCGCGATCGCCTCGGGTTCCACCCAGGGCTCGGGAAGTAGATTGAGTTTCTGCATGATCTCCGCGGTGTCCTCGAGGACCGGGCTCTCCAGGTCCGGCCGGAAGGCGCGCACCATCTTCTCGTTGTCGATCATCGGGGTGCGGACGTTGCCCGGATGAACGGAGTTGACGCGGATGTTCGCCCAGGCCAACTCGTTGGCAAGCGACTTGGCCATTCCGCGGACAGCATGCTTGGCGGTCGAATAGTGCAGAATCCCGGGAACACCCCGGAGACCGGCCATCGAGCTGATCAGCACGATGGAACCACCCCGGTTTCCCGTCATGATGTGCGGAATCGCGACCTTCGTGGTCTGCCAGACCCCGGTGACGTTGATGTCCATCATCTCGCGGAACTCGGCGGGTTCGAGGTCCCAGGACATCTTTGCGGATGCGGCGATGCCGGCGTTGGCGACGACGATGTCGAGCCGGCCGAACTGCGCGACGCCGGCATCGACGGCTTCCTGCAGTTCATCGAGGTCACGGGTATCCGCCACCCGGGAGGCGATGCGCTGTCCCTGTGCCTCGACCAGCGCCACCGTCTCGGCCAGGTCCGCTTCGGTGGCCATCTCGTATCCCACCGACTTCACGGGCGCACACAGATCCACCGCGATGATGTCGGCACCCTCGGACGCCATCTTGACGGCGTGCGCACGTCCCTGACCCCTGGCCGCGCCGGTAATGAACGCGACCTGGCCACTCAGCTTGCCCATCGTTCTCCTCAGCTCGAAAACTGGAACACGTTCATAGTGCTGCGCCGGGAGGGATCCGAACAATCGATTCCCTCTGAGTGGGACAACCGGGTCGGACAACCGCGTGGGACAACCGAGTGGACAACCGAGTGGACAAACAGCACGACGCGAAGCTCCCGCGGGGACGGATCTTCGGAATCCGGACAAAAGACAGATAGCCTAGGGCCGTGGAGTCTCCAGCCAGTAAGCAAGCGCCGCGCCGCATCGACCCGGCGTTGGAGCTGCAGTCGGACCCGCAGGAGCTGATGCCCCGCCGACGTCCGACCCAGGAACGCAGTCGCCGCAAGTTCGACGCCCTGCTCACCGCGTCGAGGGAACTACTGGTGGATGTGGGTTTCGAGTCGTTCACCTGTGAAGAGGTGGCAGCGCGGGCCGACGTACCGATCGGCACGCTGTACCAGTTCTTCGCCAACAAGTACGTGATCGTCTGTGAACTCAACAGGCAGGACCTCGTCGGCGTCCAGCACGAACTCGCTCAGTTCAACGGCGAGGTGCCGTCGCTCGACTGGCTGCGATTCCTCAACAGTTTCGTCGACCACATGGCCGGTCTGTGGACCTCGGACCCGTCGCGGCGGGAGGTCTGGCTGGCGATGCAGTCCACGCCGTCGACGCGCGCGACGGGGGCAATCCACGAGAAGGCGTTCGCCGAGCAGGTCTCGCGCATGCTCGCGCCGCTCACACCGCACACGTCCCGCAAGCGCCGCACGATGATGGCCGAGGTTCTCGTCCACGTCGTGTATTCGATGCTCAACTTCTCCGTGCAGGACGACCAGAGTCACGCGGACGCGGTAGCCGAACTCAAGAGGCTGATGGTGGCGTATCTGCTGGTCGCCGAAAAGGAGTCGAGGTCGGCCACGCAGTCGAACTAGGCTTCCTCGATCACGGCGAATGCGCCCGCCATGTCTCCGTCGTGAGTGAGGGAGATGTGAATTTTCACGTCCGTCAGATGCTTGGCGACGTCACCCCGTAGCCGGATGCTCGGCCGTCCCCACGCGTCGGTCACCACCTCGATCAGGTGATGGATGGTCTCCGGCAGCACCGGTGGGCTGGCGAAGAGCGCAGTGGACCAGGCTTTGATCACTGCTTCCTTCGCCGCCCACCGGGCAGCGAAATGTCTTGCCGGATCGGAGCTCCGAGTAACGGCGTCCCGGCGCTCGCCCGGTGTGAAGTTGTCGAGCATGGCCGTCCCCGGCCGGTCCAGCTGCTCGGCGAACTCCGACACCGTGACGAGGTCGAACCCGATTCCCAGAACTCCCATCCCTGTGTTCCTACCCGCCTGTTCCTACTTGCAGCCGGGTAGACCCGAGGTGTACACGTCACCGGATCCGAGGCGTGCCGACCGGGTGAGCAACACGTCCGCCTCGAGCTGGCGGGACGCCGCGGCCGGCACACTGTCGCCACCGAATCGACGATCCGCGGGACGCTCGTACAAGCTGTCGCCTCCGCACATAGCCTTCGCGAGGCGACGCCGGCCTTCCACCGCACGCCTCTGTGCCTGCTCGAGGTACGCCTCCCGCTTGCCGGCGGGGATCGACTCCACGAACGCCTGCGGATGAACCACCGCGACCAGTCCGGACACATGGCCGAAGCCGAGGCTGGTCAGCAGACCCGCGCGCAGCGGGAACTGCTCGCCGAAGCGGAGCGGCTCCCGAGCCCACACCAGGTGTTCGAACTCTGCCATCTTCTCGTCGACGCAGTCGAGGCTGCGGTTCGGCGGGACGACGCCCTGAGCCAGCACCTGGCAGAGACCGATCAGCTGGAACGCCGCGGCACCCCCCTTGGCGTGACCGGTGAGGCTCTTCTGCGAGACGACGAACAGCGGTGCACCTTCGCTGCGGCCGAGAGCCCCGGCGAGGCGTTCGTGCAGCTCCGCCTCGTTGGGATCGTTGGCGGCGGTCGAGGTGTCGTGCTTGGAGATCACCGCGATGTCGTCGGCGCTCACGCCGAGCTTGTTCAGCGACTTCGCGAGCTGCGAGTCCACTCCCCCGCGGCCGGCGCCCAACGCGCCGATACCGGGAGCCGGGATCGAGGTGTGCACACCGTCGGCGAACGAACCGGCGTAGGCCACCACACCGAGGACGGGCAGTCCCATCTCCACTGCGAGGTCACCGCGAGCGAGCAGGATCGTTCCGCCACCCTGTGATTCGACGAACCCGCCGCGACGGCGATCGTTGGCCCGCGAGAACCGCCGGTCCTCGATGCCCTTGGCGTGCATGTCGTCGGTCTTCGCCGTGGCGGACATGTCACCGAATCCGATGATGCCCTCCGCACTGAGGTCGTCGAACCCGCCGGCGACCACCAGATCGGCCTTACCCAGCGTGATCTTGTCGACGCCCTCTTCGACGGACACCGCAGCCGTGGCACACGCCGCGACCGGGTGCACCATCGCGCCATAGCCGCCGACGTAGGACTGGACGACGTGCGCCGCAATCACATTCGGCAGGGCTTCCTGCAGGATGTCGTTCGGCCGGTTCTCCCCGAGCAGCGTGTCGATGTAGAGCGACCGCATGGAGGTCATGCCGCCCATGCCGGTGCCCTGGGTGTTGGCCACCAGCGACGGGTGCACCCAGCGGAGCAGTTCGCTGGGCGTGAAGCCGCCGGTGAGGAAGGCGTCCACCGTCGCGACGATGTTCCACAGGCCCACCCGGTCGACGGACTCGGCCATATCGGCCGGGATGCCCCACTTGGTGACATCGAATCCGGTGGGGATCTGACCACCCACGCTGCGCGTGAGCTTCATCTTCCGCGGCACCCGGATCTCGGTACCCGCACGGCGGGTCACCTGCCAGTCACCGGTGTCGGGCACCGGGGCGGCAACCGTGTTTTCCGGGTCGGCCTCGACGAAGGCCTGGGCCTCCGCCTCGGTCCCGACGACGAAGCTCAGGTCCTTGTCCAGGAACACCGACGTCAGCAGCGGAGCCGTGTTCTCGATCATGGCGCCGTCGTCGGCGTAGCGGCGAATGCCGCAACGCTCGACCACCGCGTCGTGGTAGCGGTCCGCGATCTCGGCCTCGGGAACGAGTTCCCCGGTCTCTGCGTCGTACCAGCCGGGCTTCGGTGTGGTTTCCCACCCGACCAGGCCGGTGTTCCACGCGAGTTCGAGCACACCTGCCGCCGAGAGCTTCTCGTCGACCTCGAACTCGAACCGGGTGCGTGCCGAACCGTAGGGCCCGAGCTCACCGGCACCGACGATGACCACGAGGTCGGCCGGATCCACCTTCAGTTCGGGCCATGACGGAGTGACGGTCTCCGAGATCCGCGGCGGAGCCGGCAGTGCCGCGATGGTGTCGCGGTCCTCGACCTCGTCGGTCGCTGCGGCGGCCGCGTCCTGCGCTTCCTTCGCGAGGGCGGGCAGGTCCAGCTTCGCCTGCGCCAGGCCACCGGTGAGATCCGCCGCGAGCGGTTCGGTGGCAGCGAGGCGACGAGCCTCGGGCTCGCACCATGTCAGCAGTTCGGTCGCCATCTCCTGGGTGGACCAGGTACGGACTCCGGCGCCTTCGACCGCCTCGACCAGCGGATCGTTGCCGCCCATCAGGCCCGTACCGCGAACCCAGCCGATGAGAGCGTGCACCAGGGTGACACGCTCGGCCCAGTTGCGCTCGGCCTTCCACCGTCCGACCACCGCATCGAGCGCGGCCTTGGCCTCGCCGTAGGCACCGTCGCCGCCGAACATTCCGCGGTTGGGCGAGCCCGGCAGCACCACGTGCAGATGAGTGTCGACGTCACGGTCGTAACCGATCTTCGACAGTCCGCCGATCAGACGCTCGACCGACCACAGCAGAACCCGCATCTCCATTTCGGCGCGGGCGCCGGCATCGGCCAGATCGCCTGCCACGCGGGGCGCGGCGAACGGGAACAGGAGGGTCGGGGTGACCGCTTCCTTGACCAGCTTCTTCGACGCACCGGCCGTCTCGTACTGGGCCTCACCGATCCACTCGATGAGTGCGTCGATGTCCGTGTACGACGCCATGTTCGCGGGAATCACCCAGAGGGCTGCTCCGGCGCGGGCATTGTCGCGATACAGGTCGCGGTAGAAGCCGAGACGCTTGTCGTCGAGACGTGAGGTGGTCACGAAGACGGTGGCACCGCCCGCGAGGAGTTTGCCCGCCACCGACGCGGCGATGGATCCCTTGCTGGCTCCGGTGATGACAGCGACCTCGTCGGCCCACTCCGCGGTCTCGTCGGCAGCGGTGACCGCTGCCTCCGCGATGCGCCCGTACTTCTCGGCGAGAGCCGTTCGGCCCTCGCCGGTGGCACGCTGCTGCCACCACTGCGCCTGCGCCGCAACGGTCTTTCCTGCGCCGGCGAATGCTTCGATCTCCACCGCGGTGTCATTGATCCACAGACGGGCCAGGTCTTCGCGTGCGCTGGCCCACCGGTCATCGAGCAGGACCGCCTTCTGACCATCGAATGCCGGAGCGACGAGACGCGGCCAGTCGGAGCCGAGTTCCGCCGACACCAGATCGACGAGTTCGGTGTCCGAAGGCGACGCAGCCGCCACCGCGTCGTCGGCGAAGCCGAGCTGTTCGAGCACGAGCCGGGCAGCGGAGGCGAGAACGCCGTCGCGACCGGTGATGTGTTCGGTGAACTCACCGAGTGCCGCTGCGTCGACAGTGCCACCGGCACCGCCGCCGGAGCTGGGCAGCGATACCGAGATCCCGCGGCGCGAAGCCACTGCGGCCACGGCGCTGTCGATGACCGCGTCGACCGCAGCGCCGTCGGCGAGACCGCCGCCGGCCAGGCCACCGAGGTCACCGCCACGGACGCTGGAGCCGTCGCGGGTTCCCAGCGCCACCTCGGCGGTGACGTGGTGCGCCCAGCCGTCGCCGAGTTCCCAGACCTTCTTGACCCGGTCTGCGACTGCGGCGGGACGACGGCCCGAGGGTCCGAAGACCTTGCGGAGGTGATCGTTGATGGAGTCGGACAGCACCGGACCGAACGGCTTGTAGGTACGGGCCAGGGAGTCGACCGTGGCGGCGAGCGAGCCCATGTCGGCGTCGGCGGCACCGTCGATGGCGCCGAGCGACAGTTCGGAACCGAGGTCGACGAGCAGCTGGTTACGCCGTGAGGACACACCGTCGCACAGAGCCTCGATCGTGTCGGCGGGGCCGACCTGATCGGGACGGAGCTTGGTCCACAGGCTGATCAGCACCTTGGTGGCGTCCGCAGCCTTGAACGCGATGTCCTCGGGACGGGGTCCGCCGGACGGGGCGGCAGGGGCGGCGGCCGGAGCTGCTGTGGGAGCCGACGCGGCGGGTGCCGAGGACGCCGGCGCCTCGGGCTCGTCGTCCTCCACAGGCGCCGGGTCGACGTCCGTGGAGTAGACGATGGACGCCTCGCGCTCGATGTTGAGCACCTCGACCGGGTAGCCGAAGCGGCCCGGCAGCTTGAGGGTCTGCGACGCCAGGTTGGCGACCGTCGGGACGGAGCCCAGGCCGATCTCGACGAACCGTTCGACACCGAGTCCACCTTCGGACTCGTCGGCGAACAGCAGATCCTGCGTCTCGATCCAGCGCACCGGGCTGGCGAACTGCCACGCCAGAAGTTCGGTGAGCACCACACGGGTCAGCTTGGACGGCTGCGCCGCCCACGAGTCGAAGTCCTTCAGGACCTTGTCGAGTGGCTTCGACGGAACCAGATCCGCGATCTCCTGGACGAATTCTTTCTTCAGCGAGAACGGCTTGGGAACCAGATTCGGGATGTAGCGCCCGATAAGGATGGCCGGATCGATGTCCTGCGGGAGGAGCTCTTCGAGACGTCCACGGAAGTCGTCGACACCGCCGCGCAGCACTGTCGAGTGGAACGGCACGTCGATGCCGGGAACCATGATGTACGCGCGCTTTCCACCGAAAGCCTCACGGCGGACGTCGATTTCCTTCTCGAGCGCGTCGAGTCCGGCAACCGTGCCCGCGATGGCGTATTGCGAACCGCGCAGGTTGAGGTTGACCACCTGGAGGAATTCGCCGGTCGCCTCGGCGACCTCGGCGATGAATGCCTCCACGTCCTCGTCGGCGAGACCCATCTGCGACGGGCGGATGGCAGCCATCCGGTAGTCGGAGCGACCTGCCTCGTCACGGGGAACCAGGGCGTGCATGGCGGATCCGCGCTGGAAGACGACCTCGAGAACCGCCTCGAGGGGCAGCACACCGGCGACGGCGGCGAGGGCGTTGTACTCACCGACGGAGTGTCCGGCCAGCAGCGCACCTTCGACGAACGCACCGGACTCACGCAGTTCGGCGACCTGGGCCACACCGAGGGTCGCCATCGCGACCTGGGTGAACTGGGTCAGATGCAGAACACCGTCCGGGTGCTTGTGCTCGACGCCCCGGGCCTTGACGACCGTCGGGTTGTCGCGGACCACGGCGAGGATCGAGAAGCCGAGAGCCTTACGGGTGTGCTTGTCGGCACGGTCCCAGATCTCGCGGGCAGCCTTGGAGCGGGCGCGGGCGTCGAGCCCCATGCCGGGCTGCTGGATGCCCTGACCGGGAAATGCGTACACGGTCTTCGGGGCGGCGGTGCGGCCGGTCGCGACCATCACCAGTTCGCCGTCGATACGGCACCCGACCTCGACGACCTCGGCGCCGCGGTCCACGGCGACACGATCGACGCGGACGTCGATCTCGGCGCCCGGGCGGACCATGCCGAGGAAGCGGGCGGTCCAGCCCGTGAGTCGACGCGGCGGCGCCTTGGTCTCGGCCGGATCCACCGCGGTGACGACCTGCTGGGCGGCGGCGGAAAGCCACATGCCGTGCACGATCGGGCTGCCGAGTCCGGCGAGCAGTGCGGCGTTGTCGGAGGTGTGGATCGGGTTGTGATCTCCCGACACCTGAGCGAAGGAGCCCATGTTGCGGGGCGCGACGATGGTGGTGTCGCGACGACGGCGGCGCGGGGTGTCCACGGCGTCGTCGGTGAGCGAACCGCCTGCGCGGGCCGGATCGGTCAGCTCACCCTTGCCGGTACGTCCACGGATCGCGAATCGCTCCGACAGCGCTACGACGGCGGGAGCGTCCAGGCCCTCACCGAGCATCGCGCCGATCTCGACGTCGACCTGGACCACACGGCCGAGGTCGGTGTCGAGGATGGAGGCAACTTCGGCCTTGACCACGAGAATGCTGGTCTCCGAGGGCAGTTCGCCCACGAAGTCGACGCTGTGATCCAGGTGGACCAGGTCGAGCATGCCCTCGATGACCGACAGCGAATCATCGGTCTTTGCTGCACCGAGCACCGCGAACACTGCGGGCCAGCAGGCGCCGACGACCACGTCGGGGACGGCCTTGCCGCTGGCGCTGAGAGTGGTGGGCAGACCCGAGCCGGTGACGCCGGCGTGGTCGGCGATCAGGTCGGGGGTCCACGCGAGGTTGATCCGGGCGACACCGTTCTTGACAGCGGGCAGTTCCTGTCCGGCCGCTACCGCGAGGAGCGCTGACATGGACTCCGCGGCGTCGGCTTCCGTGACGACCGGCGCGCCACCGTCGACCACGGAGGCAGGCAGGGTGATCCGGATCGCGACGGACTTGCCGGCCACCAGCGGAACGCTGAGCAGCACTCGGGCGTCGTCGACGACCGACAGTTCGGCACCGGTGGTCTCGTGGACGGCCTTGGTATCGGACTCCACCGACCACTTGTCGACGTCACCGAGACGGCGGACGGGGTTCTGGGCCAGACGGCCGGCCCAGGTGATATCGGGAGCCGACAGCACGGCATCGAGCAGGCCGCGGGCCACATCCTGGTGACGACGGGAGACGAGGGCGACGGGAGAAACACCGGCGGACAGCAGTTCGTCGTAGGTGGCCTTCTCGAAGCGGTCGAGCAGCTCACCGACCGGTTCGTCGACCCGGGTGATTCCCGCGACGGCCACGGTGCCCGGGATGACGCAGACCTGATCCGCGGTGTAGCGGGGGTCGTGCGCCTGCCACAGCGAGTCGGAACGCCACCAGCGTCGGACGTCCCCGTCGACGACGGGCACGAAATTGACGGGTTTGCCAGGGGTCTTGCACAGCGCCACGAAGAACGAGACATCCGCGGGGTGCAGGGTGGTGGTGGCGAAGTCCGGGTACGAGGCCTGCAGGGCACAGATGGCGGCCTCGGGGCGCTCCAGGATGGCCTCGTCGGCGAACAGCGTCGGGATCGGACCGCGGTCGACGGGGTGCAGACGGGATTCGGTGCGCTGCAGCATTTCACCGAACCGGTCACGCCAGGTGACATCGAGCCACGGGCTGGCGGTGGCGACGGCAATGGCGTCCTGGAGGTCGGAGCCGCAGTCGAATTCCTGGGCGGCGTCGATGCCGACAGCCAGTTCCAGGTAGCGGCGCAGCCACTGCTCGTAGGTCATGGTCTCGACATCGCCGAAGTACGGCTTGGCGGTCACGTTCAGGGCGGCGACGATCTCGTCGCGGCGCTCGGCCACGGCGTCGGAGTCACCGGCGACCTCGTCGAGCAGACGACCGGTGCGGGACGCGGCGTTGTCGATCTCGTGGATGTCGGCGCCGAGCTGGCTACGGCCGGAGGCCATGCCGCCCTCGGCGGTTCCCGCACCGACCCAGTCCGGCGTGCCGGGGGTTTCGACGAGAAGTTGTTTCACCTCGGGAGACGTGGTGGCCTCGAGAGTGGCCATCGCGGCGGTGCCGACCAGGATGCCGTCGACCGGCATGGCCGGGAATCCGGCATCCACCGACCAGCGACCGGTGAGGTAGTCGGCTGCACGCTCCGGCGTGCCGATGCCGCCACCGACGCAGATCACCAGGTTGGGGCGGGCGCGGAGCTCGGAGTAGGTGTCGAGCAGAAGGTCGTCGAGGTCTTCCCACGAGTGGTGACCGCCGGCCTTGCCGCCCTCGATGTGGACGATCACCGGGAAGGACGGAACCTCGTTGGCGATGCGGATCACCGAGCGGATCTGCGCCACCGTGCCCGGCTTGAACGCGATGTTGGTGATGCCGACCTCGACGAGCTCCTCGATCAGCGCAACAGCCTCGTCGAGCTCGGGGATACCCGCGGTGACCACGACACCGTCGAACGGTGCACCGGCGGCGCGGGCGCGCTGCACGAGACGCTTGCCGCCGAGCTGCAGCTTCCACAGGTACGGATCGAGAAAGAGCGAGTTGAACTGCACGGAGCGGCCTGGCTCGAGGAGCGTCTTCAGCTCGGCCACCCGGTCCTCGAAGATCTCCTCGGTGACCTGGCCACCACCGGCGAGTTCCGCCCAGTGGCCTGCGTTGGCGGCCGCGGCGACGATCTTGGCATCCACGGTCGTCGGGGTCATGCCTGCGAGCAGAATCGGCGAACGACCGGTCAGCTTCGTGAACGCGGTCTCGACACCGATCCGACCGCCCGGCAGCGTCACCGGCTTCGGAAGGAAGTCGCTCCATGACGGCGGCACCTCGGGTGCTGCGCCTGGCGTGAGGAGGTTGCGGTGACCACCGCGAGTTGCCGCGGCGACGATTCCGACACCCTGGCCGCGGACCGCGGCCGACGTCATACGCGAAAGGAGGTCACCGGGACCGAGATCGAGAATCCACGCCGCACCCGCGTCGAGCGTCGTATCGACGGCCTCCACCCAGTCGACCGGATCCACGAGAACGGCACTTGCCAGTGCACGAGCCTTCTCCTGGTCGAGTCCACAGCGCGCAGCCCACTGGCCGACGACGTCCACCGCATCCGCGAGCGCGGGGTGATGGAACCCGATCTCGACAGGGAGGGGCTCGATCACGGGCGAGAAGATGGAGCCGCCACGCTTCTTGGCGTCACGTTCACGGGCCTCATCGGCCTCGATCTGCTCGAGGCGCTGCTGCACACGCGCGAGCTGAGCGGGCGGACCCGACAGGACCACACGACGGCGACCGTTGCGGATCCCCAGAACGGCGGCGCGCTCGGGCTCGAGGCCCTCGGCGAGTTCGGCGACGATCGCACGCAGGCGATCCGGATCGACGTTGGACACCGCAAGCATGGGGGTGGAGTCCGCGGCGGCGATGATGCCACGACGGCGGCCCACCAGTCCCGCGGCCGCACCGATCAGCTGAGCGAGAGCGAGGAGCTCGCCGTCCTTGTCACCTGCCGACGTGACGGCTTCCGCGGCGAGAAGTCCCTGAGAATGGCCGATCACGGACACGGGGGGCGTCACCGCGGGATCGAGGCCCTGTGCTGCCAGCGCACGCACCGCGGCGAGCTGGGTGAGGAAGACGCCGGGAAGCGATACGGCCGCGGCGAGCAGGGCGGAAGCGGACGGACCAGCAGCGGGCGCGGCTTCTTCCTCGTCGACGAGTTCCTGCTCGAGAATCCACGCGATGGGATCGAATCCGAGCGGTCGGACGACGAGCAGTTCCTGGGCCACCGGACGCAGGCGCTCGGCAGCGTCGTTCACGAGCTTTGTCAGTGCCGGCTCGAGGCCGTTGTCGCGGCTCAGCTCCTCGAGCGAGCTCAGCCAGGGCGCTCCCTGGCCACCGAAGGCGAGCGCGTAGGGCTCGCCGCCGACCAGACGGTCCACGAGGGTCGTCTTGCGGGGAGTCCGAGAGTCGTCCCGTTCTACGCCGATACGCCGCGAGCCCTTCGAGTGTGTTCCATTTCCTGCGGGTGTCGAGTCGTCGATCGTCACGAATTGATCCTCTCCTGGTCACCCCTGCGAGGAGGTGGGGATTGCTGTGTGCCGCCCTGGGCATCGTGTGCCGGCTGCATCGGCTCTGATCAGCATTTCCGGGCTGTTCAAGGTTGACACAGAATCATGAGGATTTCCTCACGTTCAATCGATGCGGGACCACCACGGCTGGCGTCACCGCCAAAAATCGGTGATGTCGATCACAGGAAGGCCCACAGGTGACTCGCGAGTAGATCGCGTCACCGCTGGACCGGTGCGGTGCGAGGACGTCCGAGAACCTGAGGAACTCCTCACGTTAATCGTTATCAATTCGTTATCACCTTGACGAGGTCCTCCCGGCATGCCATCCGCCGCCTTCTCGGCTCGAATCCGAAACGTGCCAGGCCTTCGCACCGACGTTCGGACCGATCCGGCAACGACCGCGAGCGTTCCGAGGCAAGAAATGAGCACCACACACGTCCGCGCCCTGTTCGACTACGTCGACACCGCACTGCCGCGAGGCACCCGGCCAGATCGGCCGGAGGGACCGCGCACCGGCGTGCCCACCGCGGCGTGCAACTCGCACGATCCGACTGCCTCGGCTTCACGATGCAACTCGGCTGTTCACACTCGAAACACGTGAACTGGTAGACGAATTCGTGGTCGATACCCTCGAACCCGAGGCGTCGGTGTCGCATTCGACGGCAGACGAACTCCTCCGGCCACTGCAGCGCGTTTCCCGCATTTGCGGACCGACCGCGCCCATGGCGTAGTCTGTTCACCGCGCGCGAGTGGCGTAATCAGGCAGCCGCGTCAGGCTTAGAACCTGATGTCCGAAAGGACGTGGGGGTTCGAATCCCCCCTCGCGCACGTTCCCGACGGTATGGGCGTGTGACCGCGCCCATACCGTCGGCCTCTCCTAGCAGCGCATTCGACGTTTCGGGTACCGTCGTCGACGTGTCCGGAAACCGTAAGCGAAGCCGACCTGCGCTCGTCCTGCTGGTGGTTGTCGGGGCCGTCGGTTGCCTTGCGCTCGGCTGGTGGCAGTGGCAGCGCTTCGAGGCGGTGGGCGGCACCGGCCAGAACCTGGGATACGCATTCCAGTGGCCCCTGTTCGCGGCGTTCCTGGTCTACGCGTACCGGCGTTTCGTACAGCTCGAGGATGCCGAGGCCGAGGACTCGACGGAAAGCGAGAAACCGGCCGCCGAGGTGCGGGAAATTCCGGCCGATCTCCTTCCTCCTCGCCCGACGGTCACAGCGGTGACACCCGTCGACGGTGCGGAAGATCTGGAAACCCTTCAAATTCAGCAGTACAACGAGTATCTCGCCGAGCTGGCAGCTCGCGAGTCCGATAGGAGCACCAGTTGAGCACGGGACAAGACGAGACGACTTCCCCATCGATCGATGCCGTGAAGCAGAAGAAGATCGCCTCCGCGCTCCTGCGCTACCGCGTCCTCGCGTATGCCACCGGTGTGTGGCTGCTCGTGCTCACCGCCGAAGTGATCGCCAAGTACATCTTCGACGTGGAGAATCTGCCCACGTGGATCGCGGTCGTGCACGGGTGGGTGTACTTCGTCTACCTGATTCTGACGCTCGACCTCGCGGTGAAGGTGCGGTGGCCTGCACTCCGGACCGTCGGAACCCTCCTGGCGGGCACCATCCCGTTCCTGTCCTTCTACGTCGAGCATCAGCGCACCAAGCAGGTCCGCCGCGACTTCGGAGTCTGACCGGCCACCCTCCTCGTCACATCGGGGCTAGTGCCGCCAGGGCCGGTACCAGCTGGACGAGGGCGCGTCCGCGATGCGAGGCCGCATCCTTCTCCTCCGGCGAGAGCTGCGCAGCCGAGCGGGTGTCGCCTTCGGGCACGAACACCGGGTCGTAACCGAAACCACCGTCGCCCGCGGGCTCATAGCCGATACGCCCCCGCCATTCGCCGCGCACCACCACTTCGTCGCCACCGGGAACGACCAGTGCGCATGCCGAGACGAAGGCCGCTCCCCGGCCATCGTCCGGCACATCACCGAGCTGTGCCAGCACCAGCGCCGTGTTGGCGGCGTCGTCGCCGTGTGTGCCCGACCATCGTGCGGACAAGACGCCGGGCATCCCGTTCAGCGCATCCACTTCGAGACCCGAATCATCTGCGACACAGACCAATCCGGTTGCACCTGCACCGTCACGGGCCT
The DNA here is from genome assembly GCF_049286785.1 of Rhodococcus sp. (in: high G+C Gram-positive bacteria). GTDB lineage: Bacteria > Actinomycetota > Actinomycetes > Mycobacteriales > Mycobacteriaceae > Rhodococcus_F. The sequence continues at coordinate 14,298 of NZ_JBAQEO010000584.1, forward strand.
TGGTTAGCGCGTTCTCCTCGAACGTGGCACCGGTTTCGGGTGTCTCGGGGTACGTCGGCACGGAATCGAGGCCGACCAGTTCGATCCCGTGTACCCCGGCCGTCTCGAGTACTCGGTGCAGTTCCCGAAGCTTCTTCGCGTTGCGGCTGGCCACCAACACTCGCGTGGGTTCGGTCACCGAATCAGCTCCCGAACTTCTTCTTGGACTCCGGGGCTTTCCGCTCGGGCAGGACACCGGGGTACGGCGCTTCGAGGGCGGCCTTCTGGATCGCGAAGAGCTGTTCGCAGCCGGCCAGCGCCGAGTCGAGCATCTTGTCGAGGGTGCTTCGTGGGAACGTGGCCCCCTCACCGGTTCCCTGGATCTCGACGAGGGTGCCGGTGTCGGTGGCGACGACGTTCATGTCGACCTCGGCCCGTACATCTTCTTCGTACGGGAGGTCGAGACGGACCCTGCCGTCCACCACACCCACACTGACCGCGGCGATGCCGCAGGAGATCGGCTGAGGGTCGGCGAGGCGGCCCGCCGCACGCAGATAGGTGACCGCGTCGACGAGAGCGACGTAGGCGCCGGTGACGGCAGCGGTGCGGGTGCCACCGTCGGCTTGGAGAACATCGCAGTCGAGGGCGATGGTGTTCTCTCCGATGGCGGCGAGATCGATGCATGCGCGCAGGGAGCGGCCGATCAATCGGCTGATCTCCTGCGTCCGCCCGCCGATCTTGCCCTTGACGGATTCGCGCCCGCTGCGGGTGTGGGTCGCCGCAGGAAGCATTGCGTACTCGGCGGTGAGCCAGCCGAGACCGGACCCCTGCCGCCAGCGTGGGACGCCCGCCTCCACACTCGCAGTGCACATCACCCTCGTATTTCCGAACTCCACCAGTACCGATCCCGCGGGATGGGTGGTGAAACCACGGGTGATCTTGACCTCGCGGAGTTCGTCGTCCGCCCTACCGTCTTCTCGTGTGGTCACAGGCGAGAGCCTAGTCGCCCGGACATCGGAGTCGGGCACCTGGCTCAGACGGTGTACACCCCGCCCGCGGTCACGGCGTGAACCGGTCCGGAGAACTCGGCTTTGGCCTCCGCGATGACGTCTTCACGCGAGGTCCACGGCGGGATGTGCGTCAGGAGCAGTTCGCCCACCTCGGCCCTGGTGGCGATCCGACCGGCCTCGGTTCCCGACAGATGGATTCCCTCGGGCCGATCCGGGCTGTGTGTCCACGACGCCTCGGAGAGGAGCACGTTCGCGCCGCGCGCGAGCTCGATCACCTCTTCGCACATGCCGGTGTCACCGGTGTAGACGAGAGTGCGGCCGGGCCCGTTGGTGACTCGCAGACCGTAGGATTCCGGCGGATGATTCACCTTTCGCGCGGTGATGGTGAGATCACCGAAACTGACCGGCACGCCGTCGGACCAGTGCCGGAGGTCGATGGTGTCGGAGATGTCGTCGATATCGCCGCCGCACTCGGCCGACGCGACACCGATGCGCCGGGCAGTGTCGGAGGGGCCGTAGACGAGTGCCCGGCCGTCGGGCGGATTGGGATGGTAGCGGCGCCACACGAGCAGGCCGGGAACATCCAGGCAGTGGTCCGCGTGCAGGTGCGACAGGAACACGGCGACGTCACCGGGATCGGCATAGCGCTGGAGAGCGCCGAGCACGCCGGGACCGAAGTCGAGAACGAGCGGCGGTGTGTCCGGCGCGGTCACGAGATAGCCCGATGCAGGAGAGTCCGGTCCGGAGACGCTGCCTGAACATCCCAGGACAGTAATGCGCATACCCGTCATGCTGCCACGACGACCCGTTTTCCAAAAAGCCTCGGGGGGAATTGGCGCGTCGACCTCACAACTGATGACGAACTGTGACCTGCTCGCGCCGTCCTACGGTTTGGGAGCCACGGCTCGCCGGTCACGTTGCCTTCGGGCGTCCGCGGAAAGCACCCACGCCGCGACGACGCCGCCGATCGCGCCGAAAAGATGTCCCTGCCAGGACACGGTCGGCTGACTGGGCAAAATGCCCCACAGCAGGCCGCCGTAGAAGACGAACACCACCACGCCGAGAAGAATCTGACCGGCATTGCGCGTGAACAGACCACGAACGAGGAGGTATGCGAGCCAACCGAAGATCAGGATGGACGACCCGATGTGGTTGTCGTACTCGCCGCCCGTCAGCCAGGTGCCCAGTCCCCCGATGACCCAAACGATCCCGGTGGCGGCGAGCCCTCTGACGAGACCGGACAGAAGAACGAGAAACCCGAGCACTACCAGGGGGACGGTGTTTCCGGCGAGATGGTTCCAGTCATCGTGCAGGACCGGCGCGAAGAGAATCCCCCACAGTCCGTCCAGGGATCGCGGTTCGACACCGTTCTGTTCGAGCCTCTCGCCCGACGCCACGTCGAGGACCTCGATGACGTACAGCAGCAGGGTGAAGCCGCCGATCAGGACCGCCGACTGCAACCACAGCGGCCGTTTGCGCTGCGACCCCACCGGATCCATCGGAGAAGTCATGGTGTCCGCCCTCTTCTTCTCATGCCCACAGCTGGCCTTCCAACGCTTCTTCCGCGTCTTCGACCGTACCGTCATAGGCGCCGGTGGAGAGATACTTCCACCCACCGTCCGCGACGATGAACGCGATGTCCGCCGCTCGCCCGGCTTTCGTCGCCTTGCCTGCCACTCCCAGGGCGGCGTGCAGAATGGCTCCGGTCGAGATGCCGGCAAAGATGCCCTCGGTCTCGATCAGCTCACGGGTTCTGCGCACGGCGTCGGCGGGGCCGACGGAGAACCGGGAAGTGAGGATCGACTCGTCGTACAACTCGGGCACGAATCCCTCGTCGATGTTGCGGAGCCCGTACACCAGTTCCCCGTAGCGCGGTTCCGCGGCGACGATCTCGATGCCGTCGACGTGCTCGCGGAGGTACCGTCCGGTGCCCATCAGCGTTCCGGTGGTACCGAGTCCGGCAACGAAATGGGTGATCTCGGGCAGGTCCCGCAGGATCTCGGGACCGGTGGTCTCGTAATGCGCCAGAGCGTTCGCCGGGTTGCCGTACTGATACAACATGACCCAGTCCGGATTGGCGGCGGCGAGCTTCTTGGCTTCCGCCACAGCCTGATTGGAGCCGCCCCGAGCCGGCGAGTCGATGATCTGCGCACCGAATATCGTGAGGAGCTGACGCCTTTCCACGGAGGTGTTCTCCGGCATCACACAGATCAGCCGGTAGCCCTTCACCTTCGCCGCCATGGCGAGCGAGATTCCGGTATTGCCACTCGTCGGCTCCAGAATCGTGGCGCCCGGCGCCAGGACACCGTCTTTCTCGGCCTGTTCGATCATGCGCAGTGCTGGCCGATCCTTCACCGAACCGGTGGGATTGCGGTCTTCGAGCTTTGCCCACAACCGCACCGGATCGGGCCCGGTCCACCTCGGGGACAACCGTGGTAGTCCCACCAGGGGTGTGTTGCCGACCGTGTCCATCAGGGAGTCGAACCGCGCCACGACCGCGATCAGCCTCCAGCGACCGCGGGAAGAATCGTCACCGAATCACCGTCCGCGACCTCGGTGTCGAGCCCGCCCGAGAACCGGACGTCCTCGTCGTTGACGTACACGTTGACGAATCGGTGTAGCCGCCCCTCGTTGATCAGGCGTTCCTTGATGCCGCCGTAGCGGCCGTCCAGATCGTCGATGACGTCGGAGAGAGTGGGGCCTGTTGCCTCCACACGCTTTTCACCGGAGGTATGGGTTCGGAGGATGGTGGGGATAGAAACTGTCACGGCCATGGTCGGCTCCTCGAAGTGGTGGAATGTCTCCTGGACGGATACCGTCACGAAGGGACGGCCGGCTCACTTGTCGGGGATGTCGGCCACCGAGGTATGGGCGAACTTGTAGCTCTGGACCACATCGACGCGCTCCTCGGTCACCGCTCCGTCCACGATGCGGTAACTGCGCAGCTCGGCACTGTCCGGGTTGCGAGTGGAGATCAGAACGTAGTGGGCATCGGGTTCGGACGCGAACGAGATGTCGGTGCGGCTGGGATACGCCTCGGTAGCGGTGTGGGAGTGGTAGATCACCACCGGAACCTCGTCGGCGTCGTCCATGGCACGCCACACTCGCAGTTGTTCCCCCGAGTCGAATCGGTAGAAGGTGGGTGAGCGCTCCGCGTTGATCATCGGGACATGACGCTCCGGACGATCCGAGCCGTCGGGGCCCGCGATGACCCCGCAGGCCTCGTCAGGGTGATCGACGCGGGCGTGCGCGATCATCGCCTCGACGAGGTCCGATCGAATCACCAGCACGTCATCCTCCTCCGTGAGCGCCCATCATAGGTGCGGACGGCCGGCCCGGCCACCGCGCCCGATCGTCGGTCAAGACCGGAACGCTGTGGGGAACAATTCACGGTACGTAGGAATTCCCGCGACCGGTGTGGCCGACAGAATCGCGTCGACGACGGCCTTCTCCACGACCTCTGCCGCTGCGGTGCACACGGCGTCGAGAACCTTCAGGTCGGGCGGAAACGCAGCCGGCAAGTCCGCGCACACGTGCGGAGCGTGCGTGCCGGTCGACAACGCGAAGATCGTGTCGCCGTCGAGCGGCGAATGCGCGGGGCGGATCGCACGGGCGAGACCGTCGTGACCGGCCACGGCCACGCGGCGGCACGCCGCCTTCCCGAGCACCGCATCGGTCGCCACGACACCGATGGTCGTGTTGAGCACAGTGCTCTTGGTTACGAGTTCGTTGGCTGTGGCGAGCTCGGCAGCGTCCGGGATGCGCAGTCCGAATGCGGCGGCGCCGGCTGTGGTGACACCCCACGGCAGACCGGTTCGCGGATCGAATACCGTTCCGACCGGGTTCGCCACCATCAGCGCCGACACCGTGATTCCCTTCCCGGGGCCCTCGATGATGACGACACTCGCGGTCCCGACGCCGCCCTTGAGTGCTCCAGCGCGGGCTCCGGTTCCCGCTCCCACCGATCCCGAGAGCACGGTGGCGCCCGCGGATTCCGCTGCCCGATAACCGAACTCGGCAGTGGGACGGTGGTACCAGTCGCCCACCGGAAGATCGAAGATCACGGCACCGGGAACGATGGGCACCACGTGGCGGGGCCCGTCCATCACGATGCCGTGCTCACGCTCCTCGAGCCACCGCATGACGCCGTCCGCGGCGGCGAGTCCGTAGGCACTTCCCCCGGTCAGCAGCACCGCATGGACATGCTGCACGCTGTGGCTCGGGTCGAGGAGGTCGGTTTCCCGGGTTCCCGGGCCTCCCCCGCGCACGTCGACCGCGGCCGTGACGCCGTGGGGTGCGAGAACCACCGTGCATCCGGTGGCAGCGCCTGCGCCGAGTGTGGCGTCCACATCGAGTTCGTGATAGTGGCCGACGGACAGACCCACCACGTCGACAAGTGAATCGGTGCGGCCCGGCGTCGTGCCCGTCACGGAGCGAGTACCTGAACGAGCGAGTCCTGCATCCAGGTGAGCCAGTGGTAGATGTCCAGGTGCGGTGCCCGGGGATCGGCCGGATCCAGCTCGTCCGGAGTGTCCGCGTCGATACCGAGGTTGGTTCCGAGTGCCAACCGCACGTCGTTGAGCGCGGCGAGCCAGGCGTCGGCCTGCTCGGGCGTGAGCAGTACCTTGCCCCCCTGCTCGGGCACGGTGTCGAGGACGACCGAGCCGGCTGCAAGCTTCGCGTCGATGATCTCCGGTTCGTGGAGTCCGCGGAGCGCGCCGTTGAGGTCCGCCTTGTCCTCGGCGCGGGCGTCGTCGCCCGGTGCATCGGCGCCGGGCCGGTGGAAGTTCGGGAGCAGCCGGGCCAGGACGGCTTCGTCCGGTGGCGCCGTGTTTCCGGTCCGGATACCGGTGAGTGCTGCCAGTTCGTCTTCGGGAGAGGACGCCGCGCGCTGTTCGAGGAGCCCGAGTACGGACGCCACCAGCGATCGCAGGACCGTGGCCTCGTGCGCGTCCATTTCCGAACGCACCTTCACACCGCCGAGCGAGTTCTTCCTACTCCACATCCGCACGTCGTTTACCGAGGTCCTTATCGTCTGAACGGAACTAGCTGTCTCGCTGCATCGTGGCCCACAGGCCGGCCGCATGCAGCCTACGTACGTCGTTCTCGACCTTGTCGCGCGAACCGCTCGACACCACGGCCTTACCTTCCGAATGCACCTGCATCATCAGCTCCGTCGCCTTCGTCCTGCTGTAGCCGAAGAGTTTCTGAAAGATGTAGGTGACGTAGTGCATGAGGTTCACGGGATCGTCCCACACCACCGTGACCCAGGGACGATCGTTCGACTGGTCCGTCTCGACTACCTCCGCCTCGACAGGCGTGGCCTGCGGCGATGCCGGCACGGCATCCACGAGAAGAACAGTCGTCGAGCAGTAGGCCATGACACAAGGGTACGACGCCTCTGCGGACCGCGACACCGCAGCCGGTGAGCCCCTCGATCGAACGCTGCACCGCATAGGGTCGTGAAGTGTGACCACAGATTCCGTATCCGCCGCACAGCCGGGCGCCGGTTCCTCTGCATTGTTCACCGACATGTACGAGCTGACGATGCTGTCGGCTGCTCTGGCGGACGGCTCCGCGAATCGTCGCTGCAGTTTCGAGGTGTTCGCCCGGCGACTGCCCGACGGTCGCCGGTACGGCGTCGTCGGGGGCACCGGACGGCTGATCGCGGCGCTGGCGAACTTCCGCTTCGGCGACGCGGAAATCGATGTCGTGTCCCGTTTCCTCGACGCCGCGACCGTGAAGTGGTTGCGGGACTATCGCTTCACCGGAGACATCGACGGTTATCGCGAGGGCGACTTCTACTTTCCCGGCTCCCCCATTCTGTCCGTGCGCGGAACATTCGCGGAGTGCGTCCTGCTCGAAACGCTGGTTCTGTCAGTCCTCAATCACGACAGTGCCATCGCGTCCGCGGCGGCACGCATGGTGAGTGCCGCGGACGGCCGGCCCATGATCGAGATGGGCTCGCGGCGGACCCACGAGGAATCCGCGGTAGCGGCCTCGCGTGCGGCGTACCTGGCAGGCTTCGCCGCCACCTCCAACCTCGAGGCGGTGCGCCGGCACGGCATACCGGGTGCGGGCACCAGCGCCCACGCGTTCACGCTGCTCCACACGACACCGGACGGGCCCGACGAGGCAGCAGCGTTTCGCGGGCAGATCGACGCACTCGGTGTGGGGACGACTCTCCTCGTGGACACCTACGACATCACGGCCGGGGTGAACACGGCGGTCGCCGTAGCCGGAACAGAACTCGGTGGCGTCCGGATCGACTCGGGTGACCTCGGGATCCTGGCCCGGCAGGTCCGCAGCCAGCTCGACGACCTCGGTGCCACCGGAACCAAGATCGTCGTGTCCGGTGACCTCGACGAATACTCCATCGCGTCGTTGCGCGCCGAACCCGTCGACGTCTACGGCGTCGGAACCTCCCTCGTCACAGGTTCCGGCGCCCCCACCGCGGGAATGGTGTACAAGCTCGTTGAGGTGGACGGACTTCCGGTGGAGAAACGCAGCAGCCACAAGGCGTCGCGGGGCGGCACCAAGCGGGCGGTGCGTTTCGCCCGTGACACCGGCACCCTCGTGGAGGAGGTCGTGTACCCGGCGCACGCAGAGACACCCGATCCGGGCGAACTCGCCGCACATGCGCTTCTCGTGCCGCTGATTCGGGGCGGCGAACCTGCTGCCGACGCGGATACTCTGGAGGCAAGCAGAGCCCTGCTGGCCGCCGGTCTGGGCAGTCTGCCCTGGGACGGGCTGAAGCTGTCGCGGGGCGAGCCTGCGGTTCCTGTCCGCTTCGCCGACACCGCCACGGGTGGGTTCGCTGCGTCAGGGAGGACACGATGAGCGAGGAAGTCGTCACACGCATCAGGCGAGCACTACTGGTCGTCGACGTACAGAACGACTTCTGCGAGGGCGGATCGCTCGCCGTCGCGGGCGGATCCGCCGTTGCCGCCGCGATCGGCCGCTTCCTCGCCGAGAGCGAATACGACGCGATCGTCGCCACCAGGGATCACCACATCGATCCGGGCTCGCACTTCTCGACGAACCCGGACTTCGTGGACACCTGGCCGGTGCACTGCAGATCCGGCACGGCGGGCGCGGAATTTCATCCGGCCCTGGACCTGAGCGCTGTCGAGTCCGTCTTCTCGAAAGGTGAGTTCGCAGCGGCCTATTCGGGCTTCGAGGGAAAGAACTCCGACGGCCTGGAGTTGGAGAAGTGGCTGCGCCGCGCCGGTATCGGGGAGGTGCATATAGCCGGCCTGACGACCGACCCTTGCGTGCGGGCCACCGCACTCGACGCCGTGGCGTCCGGGTTCCGAACGCGGGTTCTCCTCCCCCTCACCGCCGGGGTGTCCCCTGCCACCGCCGCGGTCGCACTCGACGCCATGCGAGCGGCCGGGGTGTGCCTCGAGGGTCGCGATCCGAATGCGCCGCCGGACCGCGTGACGATTTCTGACGTAGGCCCCGAGTAACCTGCTCGCGTGCCCGAAAACCTGCCGAACGTCCCCGAACTGCTGCGCACGGCGGTGCGGTCTCTGGGCGGTGCCGAGCGCTCCAACCAGCTGACGATGGCCTCCGCAGTCGCGCACTCGATCGACACCGGGGAGCACCTGGCGGTGCAGGCCGGGACCGGCACGGGCAAGTCGCTCGCGTATCTCGTCCCCAGTGTGCGGCACGCCGTGCAGACCGGAAAAACGGTCATCGTCTCCACTGCCACCATCGCCCTGCAGCGTCAGCTGATCGACCGGGACATGCCGCGGCTGGCCGACGCGCTCGAGGGCTCCCTCGGCAGGCGTCCGCACTTCGCGATCCTCAAGGGCCGGGGCAACTATCTCTGCATGAACAAGATCCACACCGGGGCGTCCGAGGAGCCGCCGACGGACGAATTGTTCGATCCCTTCGCGGTCTCCCGCCTCGGGCGTGAGGTGCAGCGGCTCACCGAATGGTCGTCGGACACCGAGACCGGGGACCGCGACGACCTCGTGCCCGGGGTCAGCGACAAGGCCTGGCGTCAGGTCAGCGTCACCGCCCGCGAGTGCCTCGGGAAGTCGCGCTGCCCGGTGGGCGAGGACTGCTTCGCGGAACGTGCCCGCACGGAAGCCTCCCGAGCAGATGTGGTGGTCACCAACCATGCACTGCTGGCCATCGACGCGATCACCGGCATCGCGATCCTGCCCGAACACGACGTGGTCGTCATCGACGAGGCGCACGAGCTGGTCGACCGGGTCACGAACGTTGCCACCGCGGAACTCGCGGCGTCCACGATCAGTGCCGCGGCCCGTCGATGCGTCAAGCTCGTCGAGGAACAGGACGCGGATCGTCTCGAGGCCGCGGGTGAGGGCTGGGCCGCACTCCTCGAGGAGTTACGCCCCGAACGGTGGGAGGCCCTGCCGCCGGGTGCCGCCCCCGCCCTCGCTGCTGTGCGCGACGCCGCATGGGCGCTGCGAACGGCCATCGGACCGTCCCGTCCCGGGATGGCGCTGAGCGATCCCGAAGCTGCCGCGGCACGCAATACGGCGCTCGCCGCGGTCGAGGAAGTACACGACAGCGCCGTGCGGGTATTGAGCGCCTTCGACGAGCCCGATCCCGCCAAACGCCGGGACGTCGTGTGGCTGGCGGCCGACGAGAGCCGCGGTTCGGTGCGCCGTGTGGTCCGGATGGCACCGTTGTCCGTGGGCGGTCTGCTGCGCTCGCGCCTGTTCGCCGAGTCCACCGTGGTCCTCACCTCCGCCACCCTCACGGTCGGCGGCTCGTTCGAGGGTCTTGCGGTCAACTGGGGCCTTCCGGCCGAGTCGTCGGTGGTGATCGACCCGGCCATGGCCACCGGGGCCGAGGCGCCGTCGGACGCGAGCACGCTCAGGTGGAACGCCGTCGACGTCGGATCCCCGTTCGATCATGCCCGGGCCGGCATCATCTACATCGCCAAGCATCTTCCCCCGCCGGGACGCGACGGCCTCGTGCCGTCGTACCTCGACGAGATCGCCGAGTTGATCGAAGCTGCGGGCGGCCGCGCTCTCGGTTTGTTCTCGTCGATGCGGGCAGCGAAGGCTGCCGCCGAGGCCATGCGGGAGCGGCTCGACACCCCCATTCTCTGTCAGGGCGACGACTCCACCGGCGCACTTGTGCGTGCCTTCGCGCAAGACGAGCCCACGTCTCTCTTCGGCACGCTGTCGCTGTGGCAGGGTGTCGACGTTCCCGGCCCCTCGCTGAGTCTCGTCATCCTCGACCGGATCCCGTTTCCGCGGCCGGACGATCCTCTGCTCGTCGCGAGGCAGAAGGCCGTCGAGTCCCGCGGGGGCAACGGATTCCTTTCCGTCGCAGCGAATCATGCCGCTCTGCTGCTTGCGCAGGGCGTGGGCCGGCTGCTGCGCAGTGTCGACGACAAGGGGGTGGTGGCGGTCCTCGACCCGCGACTGGCGACCGCTCGGTACGCCGGCTATCTCCGCGCATCGCTGCCCCCGTTCTGGGAGACCACCGATCCGGAAGTCGTGCGCAAAGCGCTCGGCAGAATCCGCGACTCCCGCTCCCCCGCCGGCTCCGACTGACTCGGCGGGCGTGCCGGACCGCACCCTATGCTCGACCGATGCACCTTGCCATCTCAGCTCGCGGACTGACCAAGAAATTCGGTGACGTCCACGCCGTCGACGGCCTCGATCTGGAGGTGAAGGCGGGTGAGGTCCACGGAATACTCGGACCCCATGGTTCCGGTAAGACCACAACCCTCCGGATACTGCTCGGCATGCTCCGCGCCGACGGTGGCACGGCGTCCGTCCTCGGCACCGACCCGTGGCGGAGTCCGGCTTCGCTGCGCCGACGTCTCGCGTACGTTCCGGGCGAGGTGAATCTGTGGCCCCACCTCTCGGGCGGCGAGGCGATCGATCTCCTGGGCAGGCTTCGCGGCGGCCTCGATCGTGTCCGTCACGAATTCCTCATCGAGCGTTTCGCACTCGACCCCACCCGCAAAGGAGACACCTATTCACCGGGCGACCGGCAGAAGGTGGCGCTGGTCGCCGCCTTCGCCGCCGACGTCGAATTGCTGATCCTGGACGAACCGATGTCGGGTGCGGATCCTGTGATGGCAGCGGTCTTCCAGGAGTGCCTCAGTGAATTCGCGAGCGAAGGACGCACGGTGCTGCTGTCCAGTCACCTCGTGACCGAAGTCGACGCGCTGTGCCGGGGCGTGACGATCATCCGGAGCGGCAAGACCGTGCAGGCCGGAAACCTCTCGGAACTCAGGCATTTCATGCGCACCACGATCACAGCCACCACCCGCATCCGCCCGAGCCCCATCGCGACCGTTGCAGGAGTACACAACCTGCGACAGGGTGCGGACGCGCACACGGTGACATTCGACGTGGACTCAGATCAGATCGATCCCGTCCTCACCACGCTGACCGGGTTGGGCATCGTGTCGATCACCGCGAATCCGCCGACCCTCGAGGACCTGTTTCTCCGTGAGTACCATGAGGAAATCGATGCACTCGCGATCGGTTCGGGCCGGTGGGCACACTGAGCGGGACGGCAGGCGTGCTGAGCGGGACGGCAGGCGCACTGAGCGGGACGGCGGCGCTCACGGAGTCGGCGGTGCGCGCCGACCGAATCCGGATACCGGTCTGGACGGTTGCGGTCGCAGGCCTGACCGTCCTCGTGTCGTCCGGCTACGGAACCCTCTACCCGACAGCCGAATCGCGCGGGTCACGGGCCGCGATCGCGTCGTCGGCCGCAGGCACCGCGCTGTCGGGACCCGGCTACGGACTGGGCGATTACACCCTCGGTGCGATGGTGGCCAACGAGATCGCCGGCCTGACGATGGTGGGCGCGGCCATCATGTCCGTCCTCCTGGTGACCCGGCATCTGCGTGCCGCCGAGGAGGCCGGACGCGCCGAGTTGATCGCCGGTGTGGCGGGACGGCACGCCGGTATCACCGCCGGTGTGCTCCCGGCGGCACTCGCCAACTTGTTCGTCGCCTTGCTGCTGGTCATCGGCCTGCTGGCGGTGGGGCTTCCCCCGGTGGGATCGCTGAACCTGTCCGCCGGGGTGCTGACGGTCGGCCTGGTGTTCACGGCGTTGTCTGCCTTCATGTCCCAGCTCGCCGACCGTGCCCGGACCGCAAACACATTCGGTGTCCTTGCGGTGACGGCCGCATTTCTGCTGCGCGCGGTGGGAGATGCGGCGCAGCCCGAGAGCGGAAGCTTGCTGAGCTGGGCGAGTCCGATCGGCTGGGCGCAGGCCACGCGCGCCTATGTCGACGAACGCTGGTGGCCACTGATGCTCGGGGTAGCGGCCTCAGCCATCCTGCTGGCGTGCGCGTACACGGCCGCCGGCAGACGCGACCTCGGTGCGGGACTGCTGCCGCCGCGGCGTGGCCGAACCGAGGCGACTGAGCGGCTGACCGGAGTGACCGCGTCGGCGGCCCACCGGCAACGCGACCGGATGCTGGGATGGGCCGCGGGAACGGTCGCGCTGTCACTTCCGCTGGGGTTCTCGGGACATTCCGTCGACGACTTCCACTCCTCGATGTTCCTCACGGTGGCGGCGGCGATGTACGTGCTGGACGCCGTCGTCTCGATTCGCGGCGAGGAGAGGTCGGGCCGCACCGACCTCGTTCTGTCGACACCGACGTCGCGCACACAGTGGCTTGTCGCGCAGGTCGGGGTGATCACGGTGTCAGCAATCGGCATCATGGTGGCATCGGCCATCGGGATGGGCGTCGCGGCTGCACTGACGCAGTCGGACGGAGGCGTTCTCCCCCGTCTGGTGGGCGCGTCCCTGAATTTGTTACCGGCCCTGTTCTGCGTTGTCGGACTGTGCACGTGGATGTACGGTCATGCCCCGCGCGCGCTGCCCGCGATATGGGGATATCTGGCGTACGTGCTGGCCACCGAGATCTTCGGCCGAGTCCTCCCGGACTGGTTCGGTCTGCTGTCCCCATTCCATTTCACGCCTGCTCTGCCTGCAGACGAATTCGAAGCCCTCCCGATCGTGTTCCTGTCGGCCACTGCGCTCGTGCTCACGATGCTGGGCATCGAAGGATTCCGCCGCCGAGACCTCGAGATCTCGAAAGGACCCCCCGCACCCGCCGCTCCGGCAGGATCCGCCTAGTCGTCACGGATTCGGCAGCGTCACCAGACCCAGCTCTGCAGGCTCGACCAGCAGGGGGTGCTTGGGGAGTACGCGCACGGTGTACCCGACCGAGCCGGACAGCGGCAGCGCCGTATCGGCGGCGAACAATTCCCCCGTCTCGTCCGTCCGCTGGTGCGTCATCGGCACGGTCACCACGTCGGTGAGCTGCTCGTCTGCGAAGACTCGCCCGATCACGGCCTCCACGGCAACGTCCGACACGGACAGTTCACCGAGCCGCACCCACGCGCGCAACGACAGGTTCGCCCCGATCTCCGGCGTGTCCGGCAGACCACAGCCGTCGACCTGGAGCACCGTGACGGACGGCCAGGCGGCGAGGACGCGTCGGCGATACTCCGCGAGTTCACGGGCGCCGGCGTAGTTGTCGGCGGTCACCGTCCCGGCCGAGGCTGCGGCAGGTGCGTAGTACTGGACCGCGTAATCTCGCACCATCCGCGAGGCGAGCACTTTGGGCCCCAGATTCTTCAGCGTGTGGCGCACCATCTCGACCCAGTGCACGGGCAGGCCTTCCGCGTCCCGGTCGTAGAACCGCGGGAGAACGGACCGCTCGAGCAGTTCGTACAGGGCGCTGGCCTCGAGGTCGTCGCGCCGCACCTCGTCGACCACGCCGTCGGCGGTGGGGATCGCCCAGCCGTTCTCCCCGTCGAACATCTCGTCCCACCAGCCGTCGCGGATCGAGAGATTGAGGCCGCCGTTCAACGCCGATTTCATGCCGGAGGTGCCACAGGCCTCGAGGGGACGCAGCGGGTTGTTGAGCCACACGTCGCAACCCCAGTACAGGTAACGCGCCATCGACATGTCGTAGTCGGGCAGGAACACGATCCGGTGCCGGACGTCGGCTTCGTCCGCAAAGCGCACGACCTGCTGGATGAGTGCCTTGCCGCCGTCGTCTGCGGGGTGGCTCTTGCCGGCCACCACCAACTGGACAGGGCGCTGCTCGTCGAGAAGTAGTGCCCGCAGCCGGTCGGGGTCCCGCAGCATGAGGGTGAGCCGTTTGTAGGTGGGTACCCGGCGCGCGAACCCGACCGTGAGCGCACCCGGATCGAACACCGCATCGGTCCATCCCAGCTCCGCAGCGGTGGCGCCGCGCTCGATCCACGATGCGCGCACGCGGCGCCGCACCTCGGCAACCAGCTTCGCGCGCAGATCGTTACGGGTAGACCATAATTCCTCTGCGGGCAGCTCCTGCAGCCGTTCCCAGCCGCGCGCCTCCTCGACCATTTCCGGTCCCAGGGTTCGGTTTGCCAGATCCATCCACTCCGGAGCTGCCCAGGTGGGCGCGTGGACCCCGTTCGTCACCGACCCGATCGGGACCTCGTCGACGTCGAAATCGGGCCACAGCGGGCTGAACATCTCACGGCTGACGATGCCGTGCAGCTGGGACACCCCGTTGGCGCGCTGGCCGAGGCGCAGACCCATATGTGCCATGTTGAACACCGCCGGGTCCTGCTCGCCACCCAGACCGAGGATCCTGTCGATCGTCAGCCCGGGCAGCAGGGACGACTCGTTCATCCCGTTGTCACCACCGAAGTAGTGCCGCACGAGGTCGGCGGGGAACCGGTCGATCCCGGCGGGTACCGGTGTGTGGGTCGTGAAGACCGTGCCCGCACGAACCGCGGCCAGGGCGGCGTCGAAATCGAAGCCGTCGGCGGTCACCAACTCGCGGATCCGCTCGATCCCGAGGAACCCTGCGTGCCCCTCGTTCATGTGGAAGACCGTGGGATCGGGCAGTCCCGACGCCCGGGTGTAGGCGCGCACGGCGCGCACACCGCCGATTCCCGCCAGGATCTCCTGCTTGATGCGGTGGTCCTGGTCACCCCCGTACAGCCTGTCGGTGACACCACGCATCTCGGCATCGTTCTCGGCGATGTCGGAGTCGAGGAGGAGCAGCGGCACCCGTCCGATCTGAGCGATCCATACGCGTGCCCGTAGTACCCGGCCACCGGGCATCGCGACGTGCACCAGCACCGGTGCACCGTCGGCCGACTCCGTGAGCAATCGCAACGGCAGCCCCTGCGGGTCGTGCGCCGGATAGTGCTCCACCTGCCATCCGTCCGCGGTCAGCGACTGCCGGAAGTAGCCCGACCGGTACAGCAGACCGACACCGATCAGGGGTAGTCCGAGGTCCGAGGCGGCCTTGAGGTGGTCGCCGGCCAGAATTCCCAGGCCGCCGGAGTAGTTGGGCAGTACTTCACTGACTCCGAACTCCATTGAGAAGTAGGCGATTCCACCGCCGAGTGTGACGCCCTTGTCCACTTGCTTCTGGTACCACCGCGGCCGCGAGAGGTAGTCGTCGAGGTCGGCCGCCGCGGCATCGAGACGCGCGAGGAACGGCGCGTCCTCGGCCAGCTCGTCCAACCGGGCGGGGTCGACCTCACCGAGCATGCGGACGGGATCGAACCGCGCCTGGCGCCACAGATCCCGGTCGAGCATGGCGAACAGCTCCTGCGTCGCGGGATGCCAGGACCAGCGGAGATTGGTGGACAGCGGCCCGAGGGCAGCAAGGCGCTCGGGAAGATGGGCTCGGACAGTGAACCGACGCAAGGCTTTCACCTCGCGAACCATAACGTACAACCGGCTTCGTCGTGGTGTGGTATCCGCGACGGCCCGGTGAACGCCAATACGAACACGAAACCGTTCGCTCCATTACGGTTGAATCGGCGACCGGCCGCAGCGTCGCCGGCAACTTCCGGCTATGGAACGGAGCCCTTTGTGACAGGTCGACTCGGTATCGACGACGTGACACCCGACATCTCGGCAGGACGTTATCCGGCCAAGGCCGTTGTAGGTGAGGTGTTTCCCGTGCGGGCCACGGTATGGCGCGAGGGCCACGATGCCGTGGCTGCCACGCTCGCCGTGCGCGGACCGCGGGGCGCACAGGCCACCGGCTCCGCCACCTTCCGGATTCCGATGACGGCCGGGCCGGTGCCCGACACCGTCGACGGCTACTTCACACCGACGGACGAGGGCATCTGGACCTTCCGCATCGAGGCCTGGGGCGATCCGATCACCACCTGGAAGCACGCGGTGGAGGCAAAGCTGGCTGTCGGACAGGGCGACGTGGAACTGGCGAACGATCTCGAGATCGGTGCGCGACTGTTCGAGCGGGCCGCCAAGAATGTGCGCCGCACCGACCGGTCCCGCCTGATCGCCGTCGCTGCCTCGCTGCGTTCGGACCGGCAGTTGCCGGCGCGGGTGGCTCCGGCATTCGGCTCCGACGTCACCGAGTTGCTGCGCGCACACCCACTGCGTGAACTGGTGACCCGGAGTGAAGCGCACCAGGTCCTGGTCGATCGCCGCCGCGCCCTGTTCGGGTCCTGGTACGAATTCTTCCCGCGATCGACGGGTGGCCGGGACGAAAACGGGAATCCACGACACGGCACGTTCGCCACGGCCGCGGCCGCCCTTCCCCGCATCGCCGCAATGGGATTCGACGTGGTCTATCTGCCGCCTATCCACCCGGTGGGCTTCATCAACCGGAAGGGCCCCAACAACACTCTCACCCCCGGACCGGACGACGTGGGCTCACCGTGGGCCATCGGCTCGCACGAGGGCGGTCACGACGCGGTGCACCCCCGGCTCGGGACATTGCAGGATTTCAAGTCTTTCGTCTCCGCGGCCCGCAAGCTCGACCTGGAGGTGGCCCTCGACCTCGCCCTGCAGTGTGCACCGGATCATCCCTGGGCGAAGACACACCCGGAATGGTTCACCGTCCTTCCCGACGGAACCATCGCCTACGCCGAGAATCCACCCAAGAAATATCAGGACATCTATCCGGTCAATTTCGACAACGACCGCGAAGGAATCTACGCGGAGGTCCTGCGGGTCGTCCGGCACTGGGTGGCGGCCGGGGTCAAGATCTTCCGGGTCGACAACCCGCACACCAAGCCGCCGGACTTCTGGGAGTGGCTGATCGCGGAGGTGAAGAAGACGGACCCCGACGTGCTGTTCCTCTCGGAGGCGTTCACCCGTCCGGCGCGGTTGTACGGACTGGCCCGGCGCGGGTTCACCCAGTCCTACACCTATTTCACCTGGCGGACCGCCAAGTGGGAGCTCACCGAGTTCGGCAACGAGATCGCGGCCAGGGCCGACGAGGCGCGGCCCAACCTCTTCGTCAACACCCCCGACATCCTGCACGAGAGCCTGCAACACGGCGGTCCGGGTATGTTCGCGATCCGCGCCGCACTGGCCGCCACCCTCGCCCCCACATGGGGCGTGTACTCGGGATACGAACTCTACGAACATGTTCCGCTGCAACTGGGCAGCGAGGAGTACCTCGACTCCGAGAAGTACCAGCTGCGCCCCCGCGACTTCGAGGGCGCGCTGGCGCGCGGCGAATCCCTCGAACCGTGGATCACGGCGCTCAACCGGATCCGGCGCCGCCACCCTGCGCTGCAGCAGTTGCGTAGTCTTCGTTTCCACCACGTCGACAACGACGCGTTGATCGCCTATTCCAAGTTCGACCCGACCACCGGGGACGCCGTTCTCACGGTGATAAACCTCAATCCCTACGCCGCGGAACAGGGAACTGTGTGGCTCGACATGCCCGCCCTCGGCCGCGACTGGCAGGACCATCTGACTGTGCTCGACGAGGTCACCGGCGAGCAGTACCAGTGGGGGCAGGCGAACTTCGTGCGCCTGGAACCGTGGCGCGCGGTGGCCCATATCCTGGCATTACCTTCTATCCCCTATCCGGCCAGGATGACCCTGGCCTACCGAGGAGGTGCATAGTGGCCGTCGAACAACCCCGGACGATCGCACCCGACGACGAAGACCTCGACCTGCTGGCACGCGGTGTGCACCACAACCCGCACTCGGTGCTCGGTGCACATCCGCACCCCGAGGGCACCATCATTCGAGCCCTGCGTCCACACGCGGAGGCGGTGGACGCCGTCATCGGCGGCACCGCCTTTCCCCTGGAGCACATCGCGAACGGTGTATGGGGTGCGCTGGTCCCGTATCGCGAGCTGATCGACTACCGGTTGAGAACGACGTGGCCGGGTGGCAACGTCGTGACCGCCGCCGACGGTTACCGGTTCCTGCCCACCCTCGGCGACCTCGACCTCCACCTGTTCGGCGAGGGTCGCCACGAACGCCTGTGGGAAATCCTCGGCGCACACCTGCGCAGCTACGAAACCCCGGACGGCATCGTCACCGGCACGTCGTTCGCCGTGTGGGCACCCGCCGCACGCGGGGTGGCACTGATCGGCAATCTCGACGGCTGGAACGGCCGAAGCTTCCCGATGCGTGCCCTCGGTTCCACCGGCGTGTGGGAGTTGTTCGTTCCCGGCATAGGACCGGGCGAGCTGTACAAGTTCCGCGTCCACGGGCCGGACGGACAGGCGCGCGACAAGGCCGACCCCATGGCGTTCGCCACCGAGGTCCCGCCGGCAACAGCGTCCCGGGTGTCGGTGAGCACGTACGAGTGGCAGGACGCCGCATGGCTGGCGCAGCGCGCCGAGACGGAGCCGGCACAGTCACCGATGAGCGTGTACGAAGTGCATCTCGGATCGTGGCGCCCGGGGTTGGATTACCGTCAACTCGCCGAACAGCTCGCCGTGTACGTCACCGAGATCGGATTCACGCACATCGAACTCCTGCCGGTCGCGGAGCACCCGTTCGGCGGTTCGTGGGGGTACCAGGTCACCTCCTACTATGCGCCGACCTCGCGGTTCGGTTCACCGGACGACTTCCGCTGGTTCGTCGACCATCTGCACGCCGCCGGGATCGGGGTGATCGTCGACTGGGTGCCCGCGCACTTCCCCAAGGACGAGTGGGCTCTGGCCCGATTCGACGGCACACCGCTGTATGAGCACAGCGACCCGCAGCGCGGTGAGCAGCTCGACTGGGGTACCTACATCTTCGACTTCGGGCGTCGCGAGGTACGCAACTTCCTGGTGGCCAACGCACTGTTCTGGCTCGACGAGTTCCACGTGGACGGACTACGGGTGGATGCCGTCGCGTCGATGCTGTATCTCGACTACTCGCGGCCGGAGGGCGGGTGGACACCCAACATTCACGGCGGGCGCGAGAACCTCGAGGCGGTGGCGTTCCTGCAGGAGATGAACGCCACCGTGCACAAGCATCACCGCGGGGTGGTCACCATTGCCGAGGAATCGACGGCCTGGCCCGGAGTGACCCGGGCGACGAACGTCGGTGGTCTCGGTTTCAGCATGAAGTGGAACATGGGGTGGATGCACGACACACTCGGGTACCTCGCACACGACCCGGTGCACCGCAGCTATCACCATCACGAGATCACCTTCTCCCTGATGTACGCGTGGAGCGAGAACTACCTGCTGCCCATCAGCCACGACGAGGTCGTGCACGGCAAGGGCACGCTGTGGACCCGGATGCCGGGAAACGACTACGTCAAGGCCGCCGGGATCCGTTGCCTTCTGGCGTACATGTGGTCCCATCCCGGCAAGCAGCTGCTGTTCATGGGGCAGGAGTTCGGACAGATCCGCGAGTGGTCGGAGGAACGGGGACTCGACTGGTTCCAGCTCGACCAGGAGCAGCCAGGCGGACTCCACCGCGGCCTGCTCCGCCTGGTCGGCGACCTCAACGCCACGTACCGGAAGCATCCCGCGCTGTGGACACTGGACACCTCGCCGGGTGGGTACTCGTGGATCGACGCCAACGACACCGCAAACAACGTTCTGAGCTTCCTCCGGTACGGCACCGACGGATCGATCGTGGCGTGTCTGTTCAACTTCTCGGGATCACCGCATGCCGACTATCGGGTGGGGTTGCCAGAACCCGGCCGATGGCGTGAAATTCTCAACACCGACGCCGAGATCTACCACGGTTCGGGATGGGGAAACCTCGGTACGGTCACGGCGAAGTCGCAGCCGTGGCACGGGCGTCCCGCCTCCGCCGAGGTGGCGTTGCCCGCCAACGGAGCGATCTGGATGAGTCTGGAGCGTGGATGATGGTGCGGTGTTCATGAAGGTCCGGCCTTGCTAACAAGGCGTCGGCAGTCGGCTGTGGGAGTGGGCGTGCTGGTGCTGACCGCCGCCGTTCTGTCCGGCTGCGCCCGGTCGATCGACGGCACAGCAGCCTCGATCTACGACGACCCCTTCACAGTCGCGGGCCTCGAGGCGACGTCGGGTCCCAGCGGCGCGCGCAAGAACGTGCCTGATGTAGTCCGCCCGGTCACCGGCACCGACAACGGGCCGATCGACACGATGGTCGTGAACGCCGTCGAGGACATCGAGTCCTATTGGGAGATCGAGTTCCCGGAACTGTTCCGAAGCAACTTCGAACCCGTCGCGGAATTGATTTCCTGGGACGCCCGCGCCACCGACGGCCCCAGGTTCTGCGGTGATTCCACCGGGGAGCTCCTCAACGCCGGATATTGCAGCACCGACCACACGATCGGCTGGGATCGCACGATTCTGCTGCCCGAGGTCGTCGAGAAGTTCGGGACCGTCGCGGCTGTGTTCGTGCTCGCGCACGAGTACGGGCACGCGGTGCAGACAAAGGCCGGAATCGCCGACGAGAACATCGGGGGCGGTATCGTCCGCGAGCAGCAGGCCGACTGTTTCGCCGGCGCCTTCATGCGCTACATCGCCGAGGACCGCTCCCCCCACTTCACGCTCAATACCTCGGACGGCCTCAACAAGGTTCTCGCATCCGCAGTCGCGATCGGCGACAGCGATCCCAGCGATCCCGACAACGTGCACGGGTCGGCGTTCGAGCGGGTCACCGCGACCCAGATCGGGTTCACCGACGGACCCGTCGCGTGCACTCGTATCGACGAAAAAGAGATCGACTCGCGCCGGGCCGACCTACCACAACGATTCGCGGACGAGAGCGACGACGGCGAACTTCCTGTCACCGAGGAATCACTGGAAGCGTTCTTCACCTCGTTCCAGCAGATCTTCGATCTGAGCGACCCGCCGATGTTGAGTTTCGACGGCGCCGATCTCGACTGCGCCGATGCCGACGCGACGGAGCCGGTGTCGTACTGCCCGGCCACCAACACCATCGGAGTGAGTGTCGACGCGCTCGCGGAACGCGGCACACCGGGTCGTCCCGGCAGGCAGGAGCTCTTCGAGACCGACTTGACGGGCGACTACAACGCTTATGTGCTGCTGGCCTCGCGATACACACTGGCGCTGCAGCAGGCCAACGGGGACGATCTGCACTCCCCGGAGACCGCGCTGCGGGCTGCCTGCCTGTCCGGCGTGATCACCACCGCACTGAGTCCCGAGAACCCGTCGACGCTGGAGGATGGCAGCGTCTGGCTCTCCCCCGGCGATCTCGACGAAGCGGTGTCAGGCCTGCTCACCGATGGGCTCGCGGCCAGTGACGTCAACGGCGAAACGGTACCGAGCGGGTTTTCCCGGGTGGACGCGTTCCGGACCGGGGTTCTCGGCGGCGAGCAGGCCTGCGAGGGCCGCTACCGCTAGTACAGCTAGTACAGCGCGGCGGCGAGCTTTCGCCGAGCGGTCATGACCACCGGCTCTGCGGGATCGAAGAGTTCGAACAGCTCGAGCAGCCGCGTCCGTACCCGGGTCCTGTCGTCGCCGGCGGTGCGGGCGATCAGTCCGATGAGCCGTGCGAAAGCGGCGTCCGGCGCCTGGGAGTACAGCTCGATGTCGGCGGCCGCGAACTGTGCGTCGACGTTGCCGGGGTCGGAATCGGCCACCGCCACGGAGTCGGGATCCGCAGACTCGACCCGGGCGAGGAATCGCACCTGCCGAATGGCGCCCTGTGCCTCGGTGTTGCCGGGCTCCTCGTCCAGAATCCTCTGGAACGCGGCCTCTGCCCCGGCCAGGTCGCCTTCGTCGAGCGCGGTCTCCGCGGCAACGAACCGGGGATCTTCCACCTCGGGTTGTTCTGCCTCGCCGGCGGCCGCGGGCGGCCCGGAAAGCTTGCCGGCCACCGCCTGCTGAACTGCGGCGAGCCACTGGCGGAGCTGGGGTTCGGGCTGTGCACCCTGAAAATCGGCGAGCGGCTGCCCGGCCGCGATGGCAACCACGGTGGGCACCGACTGGACGCCGAACGCCTGGGCGATGCGCGGGTTCGCGTCGACATCGACCTTCGCGAGCACCCAGGTGCCGCCTGCCTCGACTGCCAGTTTCTCGAGCAGCGGCGAGAGTTGCTTGCACGGCTCACACCAGGTGGCCCAGAGGTCGACGATGACCGGCACCTGCTGGGACCGGATGAGTACTTCCGCTTCGAAGGTTGCCTCGGTGACTTCGACGACGGCGGCCGGACCGGAAGCGGTGGGGGCGGCGGTGCCGTCACCGCCGCCGGGTGCCGACGGGGGTGGCGGTGGCGTCGCACGCTCCTTCAGTGCGGAGAGATCGACTGCCCCGCTCATGGCTGCGGCCACTGCGGAGGAACGCGCTGGGGGACGAGAACCTGGTCGAGTCACAGGAACCAGTTTGTCACGATTTCGTCCAGCACAGGCAACCGGGCCGGACGAATCCGCCGGGGTGCGTCAGCGAGCGTACGAGGGCTCGTTCTTCGTATCCGGAGAGACGGACAGTTCCGCCAGCCGACCGGTCCGGGCCGCCCATACCTCGAACACGATGGTGCCGAACGGCGGGACACTGGCAACCAGAGCCCAGAAGGTGGTCAGCAGGCTCCATCGCAACGCGCGCGCCGTCCACAGCGCGATCAGCACGTACAGGACGAACACGCCACCGTGCAGTGGGCCGAAGATCTTGACGCCGATCTCGTTGCCGTCCGCCGGCAGGTACTTGAAGGCCATTCCGAGGATGAGGCCGAGCCAGGTGAACGCCTCGAGAACTGCGACAAATCGGAAACGCGTGGCCGTGGTGCCGAGATCGAAGAAATTTGCCATGGCAACCATTGTGCACGACCGGCTACGACAGCCTGTAGTGGTGTGAGGTACACCACCACAGGCTGTTCGGGGTCCGGTCAGGCCTTCGGAACGCGGACGATCAGTGCATCGCCCTGCCCACCGCCGCCGCACAGCGCGGCCGCGCCGATACCGCCGCCGCGACGCTGCAGCTCGAGCGCCAGATGCAGCGTGATGCGCGCACCCGACATGCCCAGCGGGTGACCCACCGCGATCGCGCCACCATTGACGTTCACCCGAGCGGGATCGAGGCCGAGTTCACGCGCAGAGGCGATGCCCACGGCGGCGAAGGCCTCGTTGATCTCGACCAGATCAAGTTCCGCCGGAGCGATACCTTCCCGTGCGCAGGCCTTCGCGATCGCCCGCGCCGGCTGCGACTGCAACGTCGAGTCCGGACCCGCCACGACACCGTGCGGTCCGATCTCCGCGAGCCACTCGAGGCCGAGTTCCTCGGCCTTGGCCTTGCTCATCACCACGACGGCCGCCGCACCGTCGGAGATCTGCGACGCGCTTCCGGCGGTCACCGTTCCGTCCTTCGAGAAGGCCGGACGAAGCTTGGCGAGACTCTCCGCCGTCGTGTCGGCGCGGATTCCTTCGTCGGTGGCGAAGACCACCGGCTCACCCCGGCGCTGCGGGATCGACACCGGCACCACCTCGTTGTCGAAGAGACCGTCCTTCCAGGCCCGCGCCGCATTCTGGTGCGAGGCCGCAGCGAAGGCGTCCTGGTCTGCGCGGCTGATCTGCTGATCGGAGTCCTGGTTCCGGGCCTCGGTCAGATCGCCCATCGCCTGGTCGGTGAAGATGTCGTACAAGCCGTCGAAGGCCATGTGGTCACGCAACGTGACATCGCCGAACTTGAAACCTTCGCGAGACTTCTCGAGCATGTGCGGTGCGCGCGACATCGACTCCTGACCACCGGCGACGACCACGTCGAACTCGCCCGCCCGGATCAGCTGATCGGCGAGAGCGATCGCGTCGATACCCGACAGACAGACCTTGTTGATCGTGAGCGCCGGCACATCCATCGGGATCCCGGCAGCCACCGCCGCCTGGCGTGCCGGCATCTGTCCCGCTCCCGCGGTGAGAACCTGACCCATGATCACGTACTCCACCTGCGACGGGGCCACCCCGGACTTCTCCAGGGCCCCCTTGATCGCGATGCCACCCAGATCCGAACCCGACAGGTCCTTCAAAGAACCGAGGAGCCGACCCATCGGGGTCCGGGCTCCGGCAACAATCACAGAACTGGTCACGGTTTTCCTCCGGGTGCGTTACGACGAATTCGGGCGGGCGGGCGCCGGGCGACCGAAGTCCCCTCCCGACGAGAACTACTGAAACGGTAGCGCTACCGTCGTGGTATGACACATCCGTCCCCCATCCAGTCTCTCTCGCCGCTGTCTTCCGACCTGGTGACCGCGATCGACCACGTCGGCATCGCCGTGCCCGACCTCGACGCCGCCATCGCGTGGTACGCCGAGCACCTCGGCATGATCTCGACACACGAGGAGGTCAACGAGGACCAGGGTGTCCGTGAGGCCATGCTCAGCGTCGTCGGCTCGCCCGAGGGCAGTACGGCGCTGCAGTTGCTCGCCCCGCTGAACGAGAACTCGACCATCGCGAAGTTCATCAACCGCTCCGGTCCCGGACTGCAGCAACTCGCGTACCGCGTCACCGACATCGACGCCATCTCTGTGCAACTTCGCGACCGCGGCGTCCGGTTGCTCTACGACGCTCCCCGGCGCGGCACGGCCGATTCGCGCATCAACTTCATCCATCCCAAGGACGCCGGCGGCGTTCTCGTCGAACTCGTCGAGCCCGCGGCGGGGCACTAGCCTCCGAAGCCGGTCACCGGGCACTGAGACAACCTTCATTCCGTCCCGGTAGATTGGCTGGCATGGTAAACGAGCAGGACCGCGGTTCGATTCCCCTTCCCTTCTCCGTCGCGCGCAAGGGGTTCGACCGGGACGAGGTACGCAACTACTTCGAACGTTTCGATGCGGAGCTCTGCGTGACTGCCGCCGACCGCGACGCCGCGGCGGCGCAGGCCCGGGACCTGGCGAAACAGCTCGACGAAGCGCGTGATGAGATCGACGCCCTGCGCAAGGACGTCGATCGCCTTTCGGTGCCACCCACCACAGCGGAAGGCATGAGCGACCGCATCTCGCGCATGCTGCGGCTCGCGTCCGACGAGGCCTCCGAGGTGCGGGCCAAGGCAGAGGCGGATGCCGCCGAGATGATCTCGGTCGCCGAGCAGGAGGGCGCTCAGCTCCGCGGAGAGTACGAGTCGCTCGTCGCCGAACTCGAGGACCGGCGCAAAGCTCTCCAGATCGAGCATGAGCAGACCATGGCGAAAGCCCGCGGCGAGGCCGCGCGCATCGTCGAGGCCGCCCGGTCCGAGCGGGATCGTCTGGCCGCCGAGGCCGAACTCCGACGCACCCAGGTCCTGGAAGACTTCGACCTCGCGATGGCCGAGCGCCGCGAGAAGACGATCACCGCGGTCAACGAGCTCGAGGCGAACAGTAAGGCAGAGGCGGAACGCCGTCTCGCCGACGCCACTCACGAGGCGGAGCGCCGATTGCAGTCGGCCACGGACCGGTCCGAACGCAAGATCGCTCACGCCAAGGAACTCGCGGAAGAACTACGCGTCCTCCGAGGCCGAATCCTCGCGCAGCTCCTCGGCATTCGCGGACAGCTCGACTCCGTGCCGGCAATGCTGGCCTCGGTCAACCGCGAAAGCGAATTGCTGGACGCACAGGCCGACAGCGCAGCCTCGAATTCCGCTCAACGCCCGAACATCAAGAGCGACAACGAGTCTGTGCAGAGTGCTGCGCCCACGCAGGCCGAGACCGGGAACACCGAGTCAGACAAGAATTCCGGCAAGAATTCCGGTGAGCAACACACCCGCGAAGCCGACTCGTCCACGGTGAACGGTATCGACACGCAGTCGCGGGAGCAGCAAGCCGTCAGGACCGGAAGCTAGGACCACCGGCGAGTCAGACCCCGGGTGCTGCGTCCCGACCAGCACCCGGTATGCCAATGCCGACGGTCCTCGGCACCCCCGTAATTCGACGGCCAGGTCACCAAGTGGGCCACACCCGGCCTGATTTCGTGGTCGCAACCAGGGCACCGGTAGAACTTGGTGGCCCGGGCGCCGGGGATGGTCCGCACCACGTACCGCTCGGTCTCATCTCCCGCGGGTCCAGATTCTTCCCGCATCAGCGCACTCCCGAACAGGGGGCCGTCGGAAGTGCCCGACGGCCCCCCTCTGCGGGTGTTCTTTCGCTGTGGTTTACGACGGGGCACGGTCCGATCCTATGCCTCAGAAGAGCCGGAACTCGGTGCTCTCCGTACCGCGAAGTGCCTCGTAGTCGAGTACGAGGCAACGGATTCCCCGGTCGGTGGCCAGAGTCTTGGCCTGTGGCTTGATCTGCTGGGCTGCGAATACCCCGGTCACCGGAGCCAGCAGCGGGTCGCGGTTGAGCAACTCGAGATAGCGGGTCAACTGCTCGACGCCGTCGATGTCTCCCCTGCGCTTGATTTCGACCGCTACGGACGCTCCATCCGCGCTGCGGCACAACAGATCGACGGGGCCGATTGCGGTCATGTATTCCCGGCGAACAAGGGTGTAGCCGGGTCCGAGTGTTTCGACGTGCTCGGCGAGCAACTCCTGCAGGTGTGCTTCGACGCCGTCCTTCACCAGACCCGGATCGACTCCCAGTTCGTGACTCGAGTCGTGTTCGATCTCTTCGATGGCGATCTGCAGTTCTTCGCCGGCCTTGTTGGTCACCACCCACAGGGCGCCACCGTCGTCCGTGGAACCTTCGACGAGCCAGCACGGCGGGCTCATCCAGTTCAACGG
>NZ_JBAQEO010000585.1:0-11579 GCF_049286785.1 Rhodococcus sp. (in: high G+C Gram-positive bacteria)
ACCCCGACCTGATCGTGATCGTCGGCGCCACCGGTGGCGGCGCGGCCGATCAGCTGCGGGCGGCACTCGACCGCGCCGGGGCACAGTTGATCGTCGGCCGCGTCCGATGCCGACCCGGAGGATCCCAGGTCACCGCGTTGCTGCCCGACGGACGGGTGGTGCTCGGATTGCCGGGCAATCCCTTTGCCGCCGTGGCGACATTGCTCACCATGGTTCCGTCCGTGGTGGATGCGCTCACCGGGCGCACCCCGGCCCAGCCCATGCTGGGATCGGTGGTGAATGCCGGCGAGGTCGCCGGCGACACCGTGCGCATCCTGCCGGCCGCACTCCAGCCGGACGGCCTCTGGCGCGCCGACGCCGGGATCCGGACCGCGCACCTCGCCGGTCTGATCGGCCGCGAC
Source organism: Rhodococcus sp. (in: high G+C Gram-positive bacteria) (assembly GCF_049286785.1). Lineage (GTDB taxonomy): Bacteria > Actinomycetota > Actinomycetes > Mycobacteriales > Mycobacteriaceae > Rhodococcus_F. The sequence continues at coordinate 402 of NZ_JBAQEO010000585.1, forward strand.
GCACTGGCGCTGATCCCGGCGAACGCCGACGATGACCAGCTCGTGGAACTGTTGTCGCTGCCGCGGTGACCGAAACGCTCAGCGCTGCAGGACCGGTGCGCGCAAGGCCGCGGGGATCCCGGTCCGAAAGCGCTCCGCGACCAGATCGACGATGGCCGGATCCACCCCCAACGGCTCCGCGACTCCATCTGCACCGGCATCGGCGAGCCGGGCGTGGAACAGACCGTGCGCAAGCAGATACGACGCAATGAACACACGCCGTCGTCCCTGAGTCCGGAGTTCGGCGACCACGCCGGGTACACGCGGTTCGGCGGTCGCCACGTATCCGATCCGGACCGGCGACTGCACCAGCTCCGAGAGCATCGCCGCGGCGCGGCGCACGTCGCGCAGTGCGCGCGGATCGGAGGATCCCGCCGCGGCGAGAACGATGGAATCACCAGGCTGCCAGCCCGCGTCGACGAGGCGACGCAGGAGGACATCGGCGAGCACCGGGTCGGGCCCGAGGGCGCCGGTGACAGCGGCCGACGGATGACCGCTGTCCGCCACCTCCCGCGGCACATCGGTGTGCACGTGGTAGCCCGACGCCAGGAACGCGGGAACCACGACTGCGGCGCCGGCGATGTCGCGCAGGACCACCGCGGGCGACGGCCCCAGTACGTCCACGAACGCCACCCGTGTGGGGCCCGCCTGTGCGGATACGGCCTCCGCAAGAGACGCGATCATCTCGACGCCACGCGTACTCCGCGTGCCGTGTGCCACGAGAACCAGTGCTGTCTCTGTCATTTCCCCACCTCTTCCCGGGCATCGACGCAATCGATGGGGTCGAGCGCGAGACGGTATCCGCGCTTGACCACGGTCTGGACCGCCTTCGGTGCACCCAGCGACGCGCGCAGGCGCGCAACCGCGGTTTCCACCGCGTGGGTGTCACCGCCCCCGCCCGGCAGGGCGGCGAGCAGTTCGTCTCGTGGGACGACGCGTCCCGGGCGAGCACCCAGAGTGCGGATCAGGGACATCGCGGCCGGCGGCAACTGGCGCACCTCGCCGTCGACGACCACACAGCCGCCCCGGATACTCAGTTCGTGGCCTGCGGTCTGGAACTTGGTTGCACGTCGCGGCAGTTCGTCCGCGATATGGCGAGCCAGGGCACCGAGCCGGGAGCGGGCCGGCATCGTCGTCGGCACCTCGAGTTCGCGCAGGGGGCCTGCGGTGACCGATCCGACACAGGCGGCGAGCACACGGTGCCGGAGTGAATGCAACACCATCTCGATCGATCCGGTCTCCTTCGCCCGGGTCAGCATCGAGGCCACTGCCGGGGCACTCGTGAAGCTGACTGCGTCGAGCCCACCGGTCACGATCAGATCGATCATGCGATCCATCGGGGCCTGGTCCTCGAACGGCGTCCATCGGTACACCGGAACCGCGATCACGTCGGCGCCCGCACAGCGGAGCACCTCGCAGAAGTCCGCGATCGGTTCCCATTCGGTGGTGGCTCCGTGCAATTGAACGGCCACCCTCTTCCCTTCGACACCCTCGGTGAGCAGATGATCGAGCACCTCCGCGGAGGACTCGGACGCCGGGGACCATTCTTCCCGCAGGTCCGCAGCCCGGATCGCACCCTTGGCCTTGGGCCCCCGGGCCAGCAACCGGCTCGACGCGAGCGCCCGCCCGAGTGCTTCCGCTTCCCCCCATCCGTCCGCAGCCTCCATCCAGCCACGGAATCCGATACCGGTTGTCGCCACCACGATTTCCGGCGGGTCCTGCACGATCGCACGGGTGACGCGTTCGAGTTCGGTGTCGTCGGACAGCGGAATGATGCGGATTGCCGGAGCGTGCACCACGGTGGCGCCCCGCCTCGTCAGCAGTGTCGCGAATTCCTCGGCACGACGCGAGGCGGTGATCCCGACCGTGAACCCGCACAGGGGCATCGCCTCGCTCACGAACTCGCGGCCCCGGTCACGTTCACGGTGTCGGGCCCCTCTGCGCCGACGAGGTCGCGCACGCTGTGGACCTGAACGACACCCGCCCACACCCGCACGTCGTAGACGGGCAACCGCACCGACTCGTCGTCGAGGCAGCGGCCGTCGACGAGCGAGAACACCTGCTTCAGCAGAGGTGAGGCCACGGTCGGCTCGCCTGCCCGGTCACCGACAAGACCGCGGGACATCACGGCGGCCCGGCCGAACGGGTCGATGTTGCCGACGGCACGCAGGGATCCGTCCTCGAGGAGGAACAACGCCACCTGTTCCCCACCCCGCAGCAGCACAGCCACCCCGAGGCCGGGAATCAACTGGCTGAGCGGGCACGCCGACGTCCAATCGAGCCTGCCCGACGCGACGCTGTCGCGCCTGGTTCTGCCGGCGATGTGCACGTTCATGTCTGCGACGGTCATCACAGTCCTCCTCGGGGCTGGTGCATTTCCGTGTTGCTACTCATAGTTCGGGGCGGGTGTTTCCGGGAGGTTAAGCGGTGATTACTGCGGTGTAGAGGCTGCGAATTTCGGCATTCCCATCAGCACCGGCACCTTCCGGGAACCCGACTCGTCGAAGGCGACCGTCGGGTCCGGCTCGTCGGGCGCGTTCACGAACGACACGAACCTCGACAACTTCTCCGGGTCCTCGAGGACACCGGCCCACTCGTCCCTGTACCCCTCGACGTGCTTGGCCATCGCAGCCTCGAGTTCCGCCGCGATTCCCAGACTGTCCTCGCACACCACGGCCGCGAGGTGCGCGAGCCCACCCTCGAGCGACTCCACCCAGGGTGCGGTGCGCTGCAGCCGGTCCGCGGTCCGGATGTAGAACATGAGGTAGCGGTCGATGTAGCGGACCAGCGTCTCGTCGTCGAGTCCGCCGGCCAGAAGTTGCGCATGCTTCGGAGACTGGCCACCGTTGCCCCCGACGTACAGATTCCAGCCGTTCTCGGTGGCGATGATACCGACGTCCTTGCCGCGCGCCTCGGCGCATTCGCGGGCGCACCCGGAGACACCGAACTTGATCTTGTGCGGTGACCGCAGGCCGCGGTAACGGTTCTCCAGGTCGACCGCCATGCCGACCGAATCCTGAACTCCGTACCGGCACCAACTGGACCCGACGCAGCTCTTGACCGTGCGCAGCGACTTGCCGTACGCCTGCCCCGACTCCATGCCGGCGTCGACGAGACGCTTCCAGATGGCGGGTAGCTGTTCCACCCGGGCACCGAACAGGTCGATGCGCTGACCACCCGTGACCTTGGTGTAGAGACCGAAGTCACGAGCCACCTCACCGATGACGATGAGCTGCTCCGGCGTGCACTCACCACCGGGCATCCTCGGGACGACCGAATAGGTGCCGTTCTTCTGGATGTTCGCCAGGAAGTGGTCGTTGGTGTCCTGCAGACCGGCCTGGTTGCGGTGCAGGATGTGATCGGAATCCGTGGACGCCAGGATCGACGCGACTACCGGCTTGCAGATGTCACATCCGGAACCCTTGCCGTACTTGGAGATCAGCGCGGAGAAGGTCCGGGTGTCGGTGGCCTGGACGATCTCGAAGAGTTCGGCACGCGACTGCTCGAAGTGCTCGCACAGCGCCTTCGACATCACCACGCCCGAAGACGCCAGCAGCTGCTTGATCGTGGGCAGGCAGCCGCCGCAGGTGGTGCCGGCGTTCGTGCAGCTCTTCACCTGCGCGATGTCGCAGGCGCCCTCGGCGATGGCGCCGCAGATCGCGCCCTTCGTGACACCGTTGCAGGAGCACACCTCGGCGTCGTCCGGAAGCGACCCTGCTCCGGGCTTCTCGGCTGCCGGCGAGATGAGCGATGCCGGATCACCCGGCAGTTCGCGGCCCACGAGCGGACGAAGCGAGGCGTACGCGGACGCGTCACCGACGAGGATGCCCCCGAGAAGAGTCTTCGCGTCGTCGGACACGACAAGCTTGGCGTAGGTACCCTTGGCTGCATCGCTGAGCACCACTTCGAGCGCGCCGGGGCTCTGCGCGTGCGCGTCACCGAAACTGGCGACGTCCACACCCATCAGCTTGAGCTTGGTGGACAGGTCGGCACCGGGGAATTCCGCTTCCCCACCCAGCAGCCGGTCCGCGACGATCTCCGCCGTGGTGTAGCCGGGGGCGACGAGGCCGTAGCACTTCCCCTCCACCGCAGCGCATTCGCCGACGGCGTAGATGTTCGCGTCCGAGGTACGGCAGCCCGTATCCGTGATGACTCCGCCACGTTCACCTACGTCGAGGCCGGCGTCGCGGGCCAGCTTGTCCTGCGGGCGCACGCCGGCGGAGAAGACCAGCAGTGCGGCGTCGATCACGGAGCCGTCGGACAGTTCGACAGTGATGCCGTTCGGTCCCTCCGTGATTCCGGCGGTACCGACACCCGTGTGGACGGTGAGTCCGAGGTCGGTGACCAGTCTGGCGAGCAACGCTCCGCCGCCCTCGTCCACCTGCAGCGGCATCAGTCGCGGAGCGAACTCCACGACGTGCGGGGTCATTCCCAGGAGCTTCAGCGCGTTCGCCGCTTCGAGACCGAGCAGCCCACCGCCGACCACCACGCCGACGGCCCCCGGTCCCGCCGCCTCCGCGCGGGCCCGGATCCCGTCGAGGTCATCGGGAGTCCGGTAGACGAAGCACGCGGGACGATCGTGGCCCGGGCTGGGCGGCACGAACGGGTACGAACCAGTCGCCATCACCAGCGCATCGTAGGAGAGCACCTCCCCGGATTCCATTGTGACCTTGCGGGATTCACGATCGACCGCCGACGCCCGCTGGCCGATCCGGAGATCGACCCGGTCGTCGCCGGGGTACTCGTTCCCGGCGAGGGCCAGCTCCTTCGGATCCCAGGCACCCACGTAGGAGGAGAGTCCGACCCGATCGTAGGCGGGGAGTGCTTCTTCACAGAGCACCGTTATCGACCAGAGGTCCGACTCGTCGCGGGCACGAAGAGCCTCGACGAATCGGTGCCCGACCATGCCGTGGCCGATGACCACGACGGACTTGCGGTCCTGCCCGGTGACTGCTTCTGACTTGCGGCTCATGTCGACGCTCCTTCTTGCTGACGTACTCGGGTCATGCCGTGACCGACACCGTTTCGTCCTGGCCCTCGACGGCTCCGACGCTGCGTGCGGAGGGCCGGCGCAGGTACACGAACCAGGTGACGGCGATGCAGACGATGTAGAAGAGGAGGAAGACCCAGAAAGCCATGGTCGCCGACTTCGCGGCACCGCCGTACGACGCCCGCAGTACCAGGTTGATACCGACACCGCCGAGTCCGCCGATGGCGCCGGCGAAGCCGATGAGGGCACCGGACATCGCACGCGACCACGCCGCCTTTGCCTCCCGGCTCAAGCCGTCGAGACCCTGCGCCTTGGCCTCGAAGATCGAGGGAATCATCTTGTAGACCGAGCCGTTGCCGATGCCCGACAGCAGGATCAATGCGATGAAGCCGAACACGAAGGCGATCATGACACCGGCGGTGGCCGCGCCGGCCGTGCCGTCGTCGATCGTGCCTGCGGTCACGAGCACGGCAGCGGCGAGCGCCATGGCGACGAAGGTGTACAGCGTGATCTTGCCGCCGCCGATCCGGTCGGCAAGCTTGCCACCCATCGGGCGGGCGATCGAACCGAGCAGCGGGCCGATGAACGCGATCTGCGCGGCGTGCAGGGCAGCCTCGGCGGGTGTGGCACCCCCTGCGAGGAAGTTGATCTGCAGAACCTGGCCGAACGCGAAGCTGAAACCGATGAACGAGCCGAAGGTGCCGATGTACAGGAAGCTGATGACCCACGAGTGGGAGAACGTCAGCGCCTTGCCCATCGACCGCAGATCCGACTTCTGATTACCGAGATTGTCCATGAACAGTGCGGCACCGACCGCGGCGACCGCGATGAAGACGAGATAGACGGCGCACACGATCCACGGCTCGGTGTTGCCCACCGTGGCGATGACGAGCAGACCCACCAGCTGGATCATCGGGACACCGATGTTGCCGCCACCGGCGTTCAGGCCGAGCGCCCAACCCTTGAGTCGCTGCGGGTAGAAGGCGTTGATGTTGGTCATCGACGAGGCGAAGTTACCGCCACCGACTCCGGCAAGTGCGGCCACCAGCATAAAAGTGGTGTACGACGCGCCCGGATTCAGCATCAGGTACAGCGTGCCCAGCGTCGGCACGAGCAGGACCAGCGCACTGAAGATGGTCCAGTTACGGCCCCCGAAGCGGGCCGTGGCAACCGTGTACGGGATGCGAAGGATCGAGCCCACCAGTGTAGGCACAGCAACGAGGAAGAATTTGCCTGCCGCGTCGATACCGTAGATCTCGGTGGGCATGAACAGCACCATCACCGACCAGATCGACCAGATCGAGAAGCCGACGTGCTCGGCGACGACCGACCAGATCAGATTTCTCTTGGCGACGTCCTTGCCGCCCGCCTCCCAGGCGTCGACGTCTTCTGCATCCCAGTGCTCGATGTAATGGCGATCCTCGTGCTGCTTCACCCAGGCCTCCTCGTTGTGTGGGAGACCTAAAGGTAGGAAACGGGTGTTGCGGTAGTGCTGCCGTCGGTGACCGGAACGTCAACTGATTCTCACTTGCCGATGCGGTCGATGTGAGGTTTCGGCCACGTTACCCAGACGTGTCGAACAGCGTCCGCGAGAGGCTTTTCGGGCCGCCAGCCGTCCTCGAGCATGCGCGGCCTGCCCGCTCGCGACCCGGCGATGATGACGATCACCACCGCGAAGGTGAGGTAGCCGAAGGACGCCGCCCATCCACCCGGCGTGAGTGCGGGTCCGCACAGCCGAGCCACGCATCCCGGGCGGCACGCGACTTGTTCAGCGAATTGCTCACCGAAACGTGATGACCCGGTCCACAGTCAGAGAAGCAGACGAACCACGTCGGCGGTGCGAGCGAGGCCGGGGAAGGCCTCCGCGGTAGATCGCGGATGCAGTGTGTGCACGGCCAGCCTGAACAACACGGCGCGCAGCAGCATCTGCGGCCACTCCGGCAGATCCTCCCAGCGCCCGACGAGCCCCTCGTCCGCGCCACCCCAGGAGATGGCGTCGACAACGGCGACCGCCGCAGCCCACGCCGCGGGCCGCCAGTACGGGGTGATGTCGGTGATACCGGGCGCCAGGGCTCCGGAGAACAGAACGGTACCGAACAGGTCGCCGTGCACCAGCTGATCCGGACTGTGGACGGGCTTGCGCAACGACGCCAGACCGGTGATCAGCTCCAGACTCTTGCGGCCGTCGGGAGACGGCGTCTCGAGTTGCGGGGTGCCTTTCGCACTGCGCAGCGGAATCTTCTCCCAGGCGGCGCGATCCGCAGCCACGAACACGTCCACCTCCGCCCATGGCGCGACGGGCGGTTGCACCAGGAACCTCGGCCGCTCCAACTGCGATGTGGCAGCGTGCAGTCGCCCCGCCATGGACACGACCTCGTCGTGACGCGGCTCCGGCGTGCCCATGATGAAGGTGTCGGCCCGCCAACCCGAGACCACATACCTGCCGTCCGTGGAACGGACGGGCCGGGCGAGCCGGACCCCGTCCACTTCCAGGTTCTCGCGAACCTTGGCCGACCAGGCGGCGCGGGCATGGTCGGCGACTGCCGACAGCACTACGTCTCCACAGAGCCACCCGCCGTCCCAGTCCGCACCGAGTGGAATGGGCTCGACTTCCCGGAGGCCGAAGGTGGAGCACACGTGTTGAGGAGGTTGGCCTGTGCTCACATGGACAACGCTACCGCCGACACAGCGGCCTGCGGCGCAAGGCGCGCTGTCCGGAGACTGCAATCACGCCGCAACAGATGCTGCACCGGTGGTCAGTAGACGGGAAGACTGGTATCCACCTGATTTGCCCACGCGATCACGCCACCCTGCAGATGCGTGGCATCCGAGAATCCCGCCTTCTTCAGGGCAGCCAGTGCCTCGGCCGACCTGACGCCGGTCTTGCAGTGCAGCACGATGGGCTTGTTCTGCGGAAGCTCGGCGAGAGCCTCCCCCGACAGGATCCGATCCTTGGGTATCAGGACCGCTCCCGGCAGGTGCACGATGTCCCATTCGACGGGTTCACGGACGTCGATGATCTGGATGTCCTTTCCCGACTCCAGCAGGTCGCGCAGTTCGGTGGCCGTGATCGTCGATCCCGCGGCCGCTGCCGCGCCCTCCTCCGAGACCACACCGCAGAATGCGTCGTAGTCGATCAACTCGGTGACCCGGGTGCGGGCAGGGTCCCGGCGCAGCGTGATGGTGCGGTACGTCATGTCCAGGGCGTCATACACCATCAGACGCCCGAGCAACGACTCCCCTATTCCGGTGATCAGCTTGATCGCCTCGGTCGCCATGATCGATCCGATCGACGCGCACAGCACACCCAGCACGCCACCCTCGGCGCAGGAGGGCACCATGCCCGGCGGCGGAGCCTCGGGGTAGAGATCGCGGTAGTTGAGTCCCCGTCCGTTCGGCGCATCCTCCCAGAACACCGAGGCCTGGCCCTCGAACCGGTAGATCGAACCCCACACGTACGGCCTGTGTGCAAGCACTGCGGCGTCGTTCACCAGATAGCGGGTGGCGAAATTGTCGGTGCCGTCGAGAATCAGGTCGTACTGAGCGAAGAGCTCCACGGCGTTGTCGGGTTCGAGACGGAACTCGTGCAGACGGACATCGACGTTCTCGTTGATCTCACGAATCGTGTCGCGCGCACTCTCTCCCTTGGGCCGGCCCACGTCGGACCGGCCGTGGATCACCTGGCGTTGCAGGTTCGACATGTCCACCTCGTCGAACTCGACGATTCCGAGCGTCCCGACACCGGCAGCAGCAAGGTAGAGCAAGGCGGGCGAACCGAGACCACCGGCGCCGATGACGAGCACCTTGGCGTTCTTGAGCCGCTTCTGCCCGTCCATACCCACGTCGGGAATGATGAGATGCCGACTGTAGCGGGCCACCTCTTCACGCGACAGTTCGGCATCCGGCTCCACCAGCGGTGGCAGCTGGGTGGTCTTCACGGAAACGTCAAACGACACGATCCACTCCTCCGATTGCGCACGCTGTACCGGTCGTCGCCGGGCACGTCTGATTCAACACACGGGCGAGGGGCATTCTTCCCGGCAGATCACGCACGAGGAAAAGGCCAGGGATTGAATCGACAGGTCAGTCCGTTCATCGGGACCACCCCCTCGGGATCGAGCCTGGCGATGTCGTCGTTGGACGTGCCGAACGACTGTTGCATCATCACCGGCGCGAGGCCGTCCTGCGTCTCGCAGGGCTGGTGGTCCTGGTATCCGATGGCGTGGCCGACCTCATGATTGATCTGATACTGCCGATACGACCCGATGTCGCCCTGGAAGGCGATGGCCCCGCGAACCCAGCGGGGCTCGTTGAGCACGACACGGTCGATGCCCGGGTTATAACAGGAGACCTCGAGTTGGATGTCGTATCCGCATGCGTCACGGATGGTCATCTGCGAGGTCAGCGAAACCCGGAAGTCGGGGTCACCCGAATCGACACGTCGAAACGCGAAACGGGGATCCTTGGTCCAGCTCTTCGGGTTGGCCAGCGTCTGATCGACCATGCGCCCGAAGGATTCGTCTCCGCCGAAGACGGACGCGTCCACACCGTCCTCGATTTCGACGGTGTACGTGAACTCGCGTTCGGTGCCCTGTCCGACCTTGCCACCGGCACCCGGGACGATGTGCCATGTTCCGGCGCCCGTCACGGTGAACGCCCCGCCGTCGGGCAGTGCGCCTGCCGGCAACTCGGCCGCGAAGTTCCCGTCGGCCTCTGGCGGGACACCGATGACGGACGAGCCGTCCGTGTTCCGGGACAGGGTGCCGAATCCTGGGCTGTCCGCCCCGGAACTCGCCCCACCGTCGCCGGTTCCCCGCACCGCGTCCACGACTACGAGGACGGTGATGACCAGAAGGATCGGTATCGCGTAGGCACGCCATCCGTAGGTCGACACGAATCGCCCGAGCTTGCTCTGCTTTCGCGCCCGCCGGTCCGGACGCGGGTTGCGGGGGCGGCCGACGTCACGGCTGATCGGATCCCACTGTGCCCGCAGCGGCTGATGGGACTGCGGTGAAGGCTGTGCACGCGAAGACAGGGACGACCTGGTGCCGGCGTCGCGCTGGTCGATTCCGCGCGTCTGCCTCTCGTCGCCGGCGGAGCGCCCGGGAGCCCGGCCACGCACGCGCGGTCCACCTCGGTCAGTCACGCAGCCAGAATCTCACAGTCCGTCGTCACCTCCGCCCAGTGCACCGGGACCGATTCTTCCGGCGTGTCACGCCTTGTCCCCCTGCAACATCACGGCAACCGTGTGCACCTGGTCACGAGCGACACGTCACCACCGCCAGTTACCGACCAGGAACCATGCCTGTACCGGCGCGCCGGGAGAGGCCATCATGGAGGGATACCTGCGCGCGGGTATCGTTCACACAGTTACACAGAATGTGACGTGGAGTACTTGTGCAGATTGGAATCCCCTCATGACTGAACTCGCGGATCGGACGAACTCCGATCGCGACGCCGCCAACGGCAAAGCAAACGGGGCACGTCGCAGTACGCGGCTTCCCCGCGATGCCCGTCGCCTGCAGCTACTCGCCGCAGCCAGCGAGGTCTTTGTCACCCGTGGTTATCACGCCGCCGGAATGGATGAGATCGCCGAGTGCGCGGGCGTCAGCAAGCCCGTCCTCTATCAGCACTTTCCCGGCAAGCTCGAACTGTACGTCGCAGTCTTGCAGAGCTACGTCGACAGCCTGATCTCCGGCGTCCGGCAGGCACTTCGTTCCACGACCGACAACAAGCAGCGCGTCCGTGCCGCTGTGCAGGCGTTCTTCGATTTCGTCGACAACGACTCACAGGGCTTCCGCCTCGTGTTCGAATCCGACCTCATGGGTGAGCCCCAGGTGCAGAGCCGTGTCGAGCAAGCCACCGAAGCGTGTGTGGACGCGGTGTTCGACCTCGTCAGTCACGATTCCGGCCTCGACCCCTACCGCGCGCGCATTCTCGCCGTGGGCCTGGTCGGTGCCAGCCAGTTCACCGCACGGTACTGGCTCGAGGCTGCGCGGCCCATACCCAAGGAGGAGGCCGTCGACACCACGGTCACCCTGGCGTGGGGCGGTCTGTCCCGCGTCCCGCTGCATGCCGACCAGCATCAACCCTGAGCCAGGGCCGAACGATCACAGACGAGAGGACCCGCAGTCCACGGACTGCGGGTC
>NZ_JBAQEO010000586.1:0-3220 GCF_049286785.1 Rhodococcus sp. (in: high G+C Gram-positive bacteria)
GCGATGGGGTGTGCCCCTTCGAGGTCCTCACCGATAACGGGAAGCAGTTCACCGGCAAGTTCACCCGACCGTCGCCCCGTCGAGGTGCTCTTCGAGCGCACCTGCCGCGAATACGGCATCACCGCACGCCTGACCAAACGGCGATCACCGACCACCACCGGCAAGATCGAACCGTTCCACCGGACGCTGCGATTTGAACTTCTCGATGAGGTCGGAGCGTTCGCGACGATCGAGGCAGCCCGGGCGGCGATCGATGATTGGATTCACGCCTACAACACGCACCGCCCTCATCAGTCGTTGGATATGGCCACGCCGGCGAGCTTGTTCCGGGCACGACAGGACGAAGAACCGACTACTACTTCCACCCCGAGTGTCGGTGTGGGTTCATCTTCGGCCCCGCAACCGATCGTGAGCATTTCGGCGGACGCGCGGCCCCTCGAGATCGATCTCCGAGTACCACCCTCCGGAATCGTGGACCTCGTTGGTGCACAGCAGATATGGGTCGGCAAGAGCGATTCCGGGCGCACCGTGACGCTGTGGGCGGATCTCGCCAGTGTCCACGTCGTACTCGACGATGACGTCGTCAAGACGATCGTGTCCCGGCTGACGACGGCCGATCTCGACCGGCTGGCCATGCGAGGTGCACGACCCGGCCGGCCTGCCCCCGCGCTACCCGCATTCGACCCCGCGGCGCCTTCAGCCGATCGTGTCCCGATCGAGGTCGATCGCACCGCCACGCGGGACGGAATCGTCGCCCTTCTCGGCCACCAAAACTCGCGCTCGGACCGGACACCGCAGGAACCCGGGTAACGCTGCGGATCGACGGCGGTCACTCATCCACGCCGTCGCCGGGAACCACCCAATCAAGACGCTGCCAAATCCAATGGTCGCCGCCGACCTGGGCCGGATCACCCAAGTCCGCCGGGCAACGACGGCACTGCCTCCACCTCCACCGGCGGGACCACAACGCCTGCAACGACGGGTCCCGAAGGACGGCGTCGACCGCAAGGCGACTCAGCCGGCAGATGACCGTTCCCCGGCGACGGTGAATCCCCGCAGCAGCGCGATGTCGCGGCATTCGCGGCCCTCGGCCACCCACCTAATAGCACACTGCTGGGCGGCGACGAACGATGTCGTCGACCGCCGATCATCAACGAAGCCCGCGGGATGCGTCCGCGCTTCCCGACCGCCGCCCGGGTGCGCGGCGAATCCCGGACAGGGTCGAGCGGCATCAGCTCGTGGGGTGATTGCTGTCCGCCGATTCGGTGGGCGACGGCGGCGAGGACGCGGGCTCGTAACGACCCGGCGCGGATCCGACATCCCCACGTACCCGTGGGTGATGATGGCGGGATGATGGGTGATGCGTACGCCCGGTTGGCCGAGGCGGTGGATCGCGCTAAGCACGGTTCGCCATTGGCCGCGGTCACCGTGGTGGTGCCGAACTTCGGCGTGGCTCGGGACGTGATCCTGCATCTGGCGCGCACGGTGGGTGTGGCGAACACCAGTGTTCTGACCGTCGATCAGGTGGTGACCCGACTTGCCGCGCCGGTCCTCGCGCCGCGGGTGGCGTTGCCGTACCCGTTGCTCGAGGGGGCGGTGCAGCGTGTGCTGGCCGAGGCGCCGGGCGTGTTTTCGGAGGTTGCCGACCAGCCGATCACCGCGCAGGCCCTTGCGCACGCGTCGCAGCAACTCGCCGCGCGCACGGTTATCGATCTGGAGGACCCGACGCCGCTGGTCGCCGAGGTCATCCGGATCCACCACAATGCGACCACGGCTCATTCCGATCGCTATTTTCTGCCGCATGAGGCGTACGCCGCGGCACGCGCCCGCATGCACACGCTCGGGCGAGTCATCGTCTTCCTGCCCTGCGAGTTGGATCCGGCGCATGGTGAGTTTCTGGCGCAGCTTCAGCAGGCCGCGACGACGGTCGACGACGGCGCTGAGGCCAGCGGCACTGCTGAGGCCACCGGCACTCTGGTGATCCACGCGTCAGACGCGGACGACGAGGTCCGTGCAGTTACTCGCCTGGTTCGCAGTCACCTCGCCGCCGGGGTGCCTGGTCACCGCATCGGCGTGTTCTATGGCAGCGTCGACCCCTATCTGCCCCTGCTGCATGAACATTTCACCCAGGCGGCGATCGGGTTCCATGGTCCGGAATCCCGTGGCTTCGCCGACCGTGCGGCCGCGCGGACCCTGCTGCGGCTGCTGCAACTCGATACCGACATCGTGCCGCGCCGCGAGCTGCTCGCGATCCTCGCCGAACGCGCCGTGCAGTGGCAGGACGAGGACGGCGCCACGCTTTCCGGTCGCCAGGCCGAGCTGTTGACTCGGCGCGACCTTCCGATCGTCGGTGGGGACGACTGGGGCAAACTCGACACCCTGGACCCCGGCCATCGCCGTTACGGCACGGCGCTGCTGTTGCGTCGCTTTGTCGAATCCCTGCGCCGCGACCTCCGCGGCGTCGCCGGCGCATCGACCTGGCCGGAGGTGTCGGCGACCGTGATGCATCTCGTCGACCGCTACTTTCGGACCGACCCCCGACAACCAGCGGATACGGTGCTCCTCCGTGATATCGCCGCCGGGCTCGCCGAACTCGACGGTATCGCCGCGACCCCCACGCCGCAGGGCATCGTCGACGCCGTCACCGTCCGCGTCGAGAGGCAGCGCATGAGCGCAGGCGCTGCCGGTGCGAGCGTCACCATCGGGCCGATCCCGGCCGGCAGCGGCCGGAACCTCGATGTGTGCGTTGTGGTCGGGATGGCCGAGGGCATCGTGCCCGCGATCCGGCGAGAGGACCCGCTGCTGCCGGACGCCGTCACCGGCGTCACCCCGGCACTGCGCCTCGAGTTCCAGCACCGTCAGCTGCAGATGACCATTGCCGCCGGCAGGTGTCACCGGGTGCTCACCTTCCCCCGCGGGAGCCTGCGCGGCGGAGCCGAGAAGGTGCCGTCCCGCTGGCTGCTGCCGACCCTGAACGCGCTGACCGGCGCCGCGGTGAGCACCACCGGTTGGCGACGCGACACCGAGCGGTGCGATCGCGTAGTCACGATCGAATCGTTCGACGCGGCGACGCAGCACTGCGACGAACGGGTCGGCGTCGGTGCGGCGTCGGCCACCGAATGGCGGCTGCGTGCCCTCGCCGCGGCGCCCGCCCGGCAACGCCGGCATCGGCTGCCGGATCCGGTGATCGCCCGGGGTATGGAGATGCGCGGAGACCGGT
>NZ_JBAQEO010000587.1:0-3084 GCF_049286785.1 Rhodococcus sp. (in: high G+C Gram-positive bacteria)
ACGCTGCCCGCTCGGTAAGGGGAAGGCGCGACCAGTCGTACTGCGCCCTCTTCGCGGCGGTAACCGCCAGATCGACGTCGGCGGACGTACCGTCGGGTATCGACCCGACGATCTCGGTCGTCCGGGCTGGGTTGATTACTGAAATTCGCCCGCCGTCCACACCCTTGTGCCACTGGCCGTCGATATACATCTGCATTTCCAGAGCGCTCATAGCAGCACCACTCCCTTGGTGATTTCGTTCGCTGCGAGCTGATCGAGGGCCTTCGGGACTTGGTCCAGCGAGTATGTGGCGTCGATGACCGAGTCCAGGGGCAGCCGCCCATCCATGTAGAGATCGACGAATGCGGGTATGTCCCGCTGCGGGAGAATCGATCCCGCGTAGGTGCCGGTCAGCCGCTTTTGCATCAGGAACCCGAACAGATCGAAGGTGGCGGTTACCGATGCATCCATCACGCCGATGGCGACCGCCAGCCCGCCTGGTCGGACGGCCTGCAGTGCGGTCTCCAAAGTGCCCTGCGCTCCCACCGCGTCGAACCCGTAGTCGGCGCCTCTGCCATCGGTGAGGTCCCGGATGGCATCTACCGCGTCCGCTCCGGATGCCGAAATGGTGTGCGACGCGAGGCCCAATTCGCGGGCCCGCACGAGCTTGTGCTCGGCGAGGTCGACCGCGATGACGTCCGTGGCGCCCATCGCGCGAGCACCCATCATGGTTGCGAGTCCGACACCGCCCGCGCCGATCACAACGACGCTGCTCCCCGGTCTGACCTCCGCACGGACGATGGCGGCTCCGAGGCCTGTGGACCATGCGCATCCCAGTGCGGCGAGCTTGTCGAGCGGCGCATCCTGCCGAACCTTCACCGCCGCCGACGCCGGCACAATCGCATACTCGGCGAAGGAACCCTGACAGAAGAGGGTGTGCACGTCCTCTTTCCCGGATCGAAGCCTGGTCGTGCCGTCGAGCATGGTGCCCGAAAAGCCCACGGCGCGCTCGCACAGCGCGAATTCTCCACGAAGGCACTGGTAACACGCGCGGCACGAGGTGATGATCGAGCAGATCACGTGATCGCCGACCGAGAGCTGTTCCACACCTGGGCCGACCTCGTCGACAACCCCGGCTCCTTCGTGCCCGAGGACGATCGGGTGAGGCGAGGGCAGATGGCCCGACAACACGGAGACATCGGTGTGGCAGATGCCCGAGCTGACCAGGCGAACCCGAACCTCGCCGGCAAGCGGCCGGGGATCTGGCAACTCCTCGATTGCGATGTGGCCGATACCGCGGCTGACTGCAGCTCTCATGTGAATCTCCTGCACGTGTTGGGAGGGGGGCAATGCGCCCGAGTCGGGTTGTGCTTGGTCATCGTTGCGGTGTGAAGACGATCGGCACAGAGCGAATGACTCGCGTCTGTCCTTCGGAGATCTGCACCCCGGCCGGGTCGACCAATCGGTAATCCGGGATCCGGCTGAGAATCTCTTCGAGCATGATGCGTAGCTCGAGGCGCGCCAACGGAGCGCCCGGACAACGGTGCACGCCTGAGCCGAATGCCAGGTGCCGATTCGGCTTTCGATCCAGGACGATGCTGGATGGATCGTCGAACGCGGCATCGTCATGGTTCGCGGAGAGCCACGACAGCCAGACTCGTTCACCCTCGGGGATCTGCGTTCCTGCCACGTCGACCGCGGAGGTGGTGGTCCGGCCGAAGCCCGGAACGGGTGTGACATAACGCAAGAACTCCTCGATCGCCGACGTCAGCAACTCGGGCTGGTCCAGCAATTGCGATCGGATCTCCGGATGGCGGTCGATCAGAGTGAAGATGTGATTGCCGGCCGCGGCCGTCGTCTCACCGCCGGCCCCGGTCAAAGAGAGATAAATATCAAGCGCCTCCTCCTCGGTGACCGGCCGGTCATCGATGGTTGACGCGAGCAGATGGCTGGCGAGGTCTTGTGTCGGGTTGTCCCGGCGCGCAGCGATCAACTGGAGGTAATAGTCACGGATCTCCATCTGGAGCGCGATTCCCTCCTCCGGCGTAGCAACCGAGACCAACCCCAATGACCAAGCACTGAAACGGGATACGTCCTCGTCGGGAATGCCGAGCAGCCAGGAGATGACCCGCGAGGTCAGCGGGAAGACGAAATCCCGCGCCAGATCCGCCTCGCCGGCCGCAGCGAAACCATCGATCAGCCCGATCGCGTGCTTTCGGACCTCGTTTTCGAGCTCGGCGACCCTTCGTGGACTGAATACAACGTTGAGCAGGGACCGGTACTTCGAGTGCTCAGGGGGGTCGGATTCCATAGGAATGAACGGTCTCGGCGCACCCACAGACGGGAGCGTGATGGTCGGGAGCGACGAGAACCGCGCCGTGTCCCGCGTTGACGCCTCGACCTCCTCATAGCGGGTCAGTGCCCAGAAGCCGCCGTAGTTCTCGCTGTGCTGAACGGGACACGTGGCCCGCATCTCGCGGTGAAACTCTTCGGGGTCATCGAGAGTGGCGACGTAACGATGGTCGTAGTCTTTGCTGATGTTCACTGATCCCCCAGAATGGGATGGGCCAGAAGCCGGTGATTGGTTGCCCAGGAATGGGCGATGAGTCCGACATTAAGACCTTCCGATCGGAAGGTCAATGGGTGAATCTGGAGAATTCGATCGAACCGAGTTCGATGTGGCCTGCCTTCCGGATCGCCAACGGCAAATTCCGGCAATCACCCACACCCGCCCAGAGGGAAACAGCGTGATTGGTATCCCCGGCCGGCGGCCTTTTCGCCGTCATCGTTTCGATGCATTTTCGCATTATCGTGAACCTCTGCAGCAAGAGGTGATGAGATGTCCTTGAAGGTTCCACGGGCTACCAATAACCGAACCCGATCCGATGGCGACACAACATGACCCGACAAACCGAGTATCGCAGCGGAGCCGGCCGCGGCCGTGTTCTACGACGCCCCGAAATCGGCCGCGGCGGCTACTGCGTCGTCTATCGCTGTGTCCAGCCTTCCGTCGCCCGCACCATCGGCGACTTGGCGGGGGGAGATCCGGAAAGTCTTAATCCGCTCTCGTGCTGGGACTCTCGATGAAGCGCTGCAATCGAAGAC
>NZ_JBAQEO010000588.1:0-11518 GCF_049286785.1 Rhodococcus sp. (in: high G+C Gram-positive bacteria)
ACACTGCGTGCGTTCGACTGCGCCCCGACACCGAACGGTGTCGGGGCGCAGTCGTTTCCGGAGCAGGGGACCCCGTATGGTGCATACGGTGACCTCTCTCGATGAATTCAGCAAAGTACACCTCGAAGACGGCGTTCTCCGCATCACCGTTTCGTCGGCAGCCAACGGCACCTCCCTCGACGGGGAGGCCATGCGCCAAGGGGCCACCGCCCTCTCCGCGGTGGGCGGTGAGATCGGAAGCGTACTGCTCGCCGGCGACGGACCCAACTTCTGCGCCGGCGGGAACGTCCGGGCCTTCGCATCGGCGCCGGTGCGCAGCGATTACGTCGGCGACGTGGCGCGCGAGTTCCACGAATTCGTTCGCGCACTCGACGCCGTCACGGTTCCCGTGGTCGCCGGCGTGCACGGCTGGGCTGCCGGTGCCGGCATGAGCCTCGTCTGCCTGGCCGACATCGCGATCGGCGGCCCCTCCACCAAACTGAGGCCGGCGTACCCGTCCATCGGCTTCACCCCCGACGGCGGTATGTCCTGGACCCTCCCGCGGATCGTCGGTATCGTCCGCGCACGGGAAATCCTGCTCACGGACGCGGTACTGAGCGGCGACGAGGCGGTCCGGCTCGGCATCCTCAGCCGGTTGGTGGGTGACGACGTGGTCCAGGACGAGGCTCTGCGCCTCGCGCGGACCCTTGCCGCCGGTC
Organism: Rhodococcus sp. (in: high G+C Gram-positive bacteria); assembly: GCF_049286785.1. Lineage (GTDB taxonomy): Bacteria > Actinomycetota > Actinomycetes > Mycobacteriales > Mycobacteriaceae > Rhodococcus_F. The sequence continues at coordinate 699 of NZ_JBAQEO010000588.1, forward strand.
CGACCTCGTCCTACACGGGCATCAAGACGCTGCTGCACGCCGCGGGTACGCGCACTCTGAGCGAGCAACTCGACGCCGAGGCCGCGTCGATCGCTGCGGCGGCAGACAGCCCGGTGGGCAGGGAAGGTGTCGACGCGTTCGTCGAGAAGCGGCGTGCCGACTTCTCGACGGCGAAGCAGACGACGGCGTAGACGTTACGGCAGCCGCCAGTCGACCGGTTCCACGGCGAGTGTGTCGAGCAGTTCGTTGGCTCTGCTGAACGGCCGTGAACCGAAGAAACCGCGTGAGGCGGAGAGCGGCGACGGGTGAGCCGACTCGATCGTCGGCACCTCTCCGAGCATCGGCTTCAGGGTGGACGCGTCCCGGCCCCACAGAATCGCGACCAGGGGTTCGGGTCGCGCCACGAGCGCGCGAATAGCCTGCTCCGTCACCGCTTCCCACCCTTTCCGGCGATGCGACGCCGGGAGTCCGGGCTGAACGGTCAGAACTCGGTTCAGCAGCAATACGCCCTGGCGTGACCAGGGTGTGAGGTCGCCGGTGGACGGGGTCCGGTAGCCGAGGTCCTCGCTGTATTCGGTGAAGATGTTGCCGAGACTGCGCGGCACCGGACGTACGTCCGGGGCAACCGAGAAGCTGAGCCCCACCGCGTGGCCGGGCGTGGGGTACGGGTCCTGGCCGACTATGAGGACCTTCACCTCCGAGAAGGGCTGGGTGAACGCGCGTAGGACGTTCTCACCCGCGGGCAGGTATCCCCTGCCCTCCGCGATCTCCGTGCGAAGGAAGCCACCCATCTCGGTGATGCGTCCCGCCACGGGCTCGAGTGCACCCGCCCATCCGGCTTCCACGACATCGGACAGCGGGGCCCCCATCAGTCGAGCCTGCGGAGCGCGTCGCGGTAGTACGCGGCATTCGCGGCGTACATCTTCGCGTTCATCTCGACATGACCTTCGGGAACCTCGTATCCTTCCCGGATCTTCGCGGGGACGCCGAGCGCCATCCGACGGGCGGGCACCTGGAACTTGAAGGGGATGACGGCGCCGGCACCGACCACGGATCCCGCACCGATCACCGACCCGTTGAGCACCACCGAACCGGAGGCGATCAGACAGCCGTCGCCGATCGTCGATCCCTCGATGTGGGCCGCATGCCCGATGACGCAGCCCGCACCGATGATGGTGGGCTCGTGCGCCGTGCAGTGAATGACGGTGCCGTCCTGGATGTTGGTATCGACACCGATGTCGATGGTGCCGTAATCGGCGCGCAGCACCGCCTGCGGCCACACCGAGGTGCCTGCCGCCAGGGTCACACTGCCGATGACCACTGCATCGGGATGGACATAAGCGTCCGGGTGGATGTCGGGGACGCGATCCCCGAGCGCATAGATAGCCATGCGTGCAACCTATACCGAGAAGCTCTGCCAGCCACCCACCCCTTCCCACGTCTCGCCATCGATCGCGATTCCGGCGCCGGAACGGACCGTGCCGATCGCTACCCATCCGATGGGTAGCGCGGTTCCCGCGGCGAAGGTGCCGGCGAAACCGTGGTCCTCGCCCCCGGTGAGCACCCAATCCCAATGGTGTCGTCCGAGCGCGGTCGCAGCGTCCTCGAGACCGGGCGGCACCACGAGGGAAGCCCTGGTGAGCGACATTCCGACACCGGATGCCGCACAGATGTGACCGAGATCGGCGAGGAGGCCGTCGGAGACGTCCGTCATGGCATGTGCGCCCGCATCCGCGGCAGCCCACGCGGCGGCATACGGCGGAGCCGGAACCCGGTGCACGGCAGAGAGCTCCGGAAAGTCTGCCGATCCGGCGAGCAGTGCGGCGAGACCGGCAGCGGACCGGCCGAGTTCCCCGGCCACCGCCACCGTGTCGCCCGGCTGTGCGCCGGACCGCCGAATCGGACTCGCACCGTGGAGATCACCCAGAACGGTGACGGAAATCACGACCTGATCGGCTTGGACCAGATCTCCGCCCACCACACCGGCGCCGAGTTCTTCCGCCGCATCCCCGATGCCGGCGGAGATGCCGTCGGCTACCTCCACCGGAGTGTCCCGCGGGAATCCGAGAGACACCAGAAAGGCTGTGGGGCGCGCACCCATCGCCGCGATGTCGGCGGCATTTTGCGCCACGGCCTTTCGGCCGACTTCGGCAGGCGTCGACCAGTCGAACCGAAAGTGCCTGCCCTGCACCAGCATATCCGCCGAGACGGCGACCCGCCCGTCGGGCGTACGGACGACCGCGGCATCGTCCCCGGGTCCGATGATGGTGGTACCCGGCTGCACGCGCCCGGCCACGGCACGGTCGATCACCGCGAACTCCCCGAGGTCCGCCACGGTGCGCGGATGATTCGGATCGGGCGAATCCATGGATGTAATGGTGTGCCTCCGCGGGCCGTTGGTGTCGGATCGCCCGCAGCAGCGGGTGTGGCCCCATCGCCGAATCGAGCGACTGCGGTACCTTCAACCTGTTGCCGGGACTCCTCGGCACGTGAGCAATCAGCGCGCCGAGGCATCCGTGACTCTACCGAGAGACCCGGCGTGCGGAGCAGGGAAGGGCCGGAGCGAGTGCAAGCGTTCATCCTGATCCAGACCGAGGTAGGCAAGGCGCCGGCGATCGCAGCCGAGATCGCGAAGCTCACCGGGGTGCGGAGCGCCGAGGACGTCATCGGACCGTACGACGTCATCGTGCGTGTATCGGCGGACGACGTCGCTCCCGTGGTTCAGGAAATCCGGCAGGTCCCAGGGATCACTCGAACCCTCACCTGCGACATACCCGAGAAGTCTGCGAACAAGATCTGAGCATGTCCGATCCCGAATCCGCGCCCGAAGAGTACGAGATAGCCGAGCGGCACAATCCGGCGCTCATCGCGACCGCCGTGGCGCTCCCGGTAGCCCTCGTGATCGGCATCATCGTTGCCGCCGTGATGGCTGATCGCACTCCGGTGAAGGAGCCGGTATCGCTGGGCGTCGTGCCCGCCCCGGCGTCCGGTTCGCCGGAGTGCGTCGCACTGATGGCGATTCTGCCCGACTCACTCGGCGAGTACACGAGGGCCGAACTCGCCGAACCCGCGCCGGAATCGAGTGCCGCGTGGCAAGCCGACGAGGGCGAGCCCTTGGTGCTCAGATGCGGTCTCGATCGGCCTGCGGAATTCGATCAGGCGTCGGCGCTCACGGTGATCGACGGGGTGCAGTGGTTCGAGATCTCGGGTTCGAGCGCGGGAATCGACGCCAGCAGCTGGTATGCGGTAGACCGCGGCGTGTACGTCGGGTTCACGGTTCCCACCGGCGTGGGCCCCACCCCGCTCCAGGACGTCTCCGCTGCGGTTTCCGCCGCCTTGCCGCCGGAACCTCTGGATCCGGCGCCCGTTCCGAACTAACGCAGACCGGTACCGCGGGCGAGGGCGGTGTCGACGAGCGTGGACACGAGCGTGCCGTAGTCGACGCCGACTGCGCTCCACATTCGCGGATACATCGAAATGGAGGTGAATCCGGGCATCGTGTTGATCTCGTTGATGACCGGTCCGTCGTCGGTCACGAAGAAATCCACCCGCGCGAGTCCCTGACAGTCGAGCGCGGCGAAGGCGCGTACGGCGAGCGCACGTATTTCCTCGCTCACGTCCTCGTCGAGTTTCGCGGGCACGTCGAACTCGCAGACGTCGTCGAGATACTTGCTGTCGAAATCGTAGAACGCCTCGTCGTCCCCGGAGGATTCCGGCATGCGGATCTCGGCGATCACACTGGCCCGCACCTCGCCGTCGGGGAACTCGAGCACTCCGCACTCCACCTCTCGTCCATGGAGCCCCGATTCCACGATCACCTTCGGGTCGTGCAGTCGGGCATGCGCGATCGCGTCGTCCAGCGCCGACCAGTCGGCGACTCGCGTGATCCCGATCGACGACCCTCCGCGGGCGGGCTTCACGAACACGGGCAACCGCAGCTGGGACTTCTGCAGCTCCGTCACCGTCGAAGTTCCCGGACGCAACACCACCTGAAAGCCGACGGGCAGGCCTTCCGCAGCGAGGAGCTTCTTGGTGAATTCCTTGTCCATACCCGCGGCGCTCGCCAACACTCCCGGCCCGACATACGGAACTCCGGCCAGTTCCAGCAGGCCCTGAATCGTCCCGTCCTCGCCGTAGGCGCCGTGCAGGACCGGGAACACCACGTCGACCGTGGCCAGGACCTTTCCGGCTTCTCCGTCGTCGAGTGCGACGAGGTCGCCGGCCCTGGTGGGATCGGCCGTCAACGTCAGTGCGGAGCCTTCGGTGCCGACGGTGGGCAACGACCGCTCGCGGATGGTCAGCGCCTCGGGGTCGGTGGATCCGAGAACCCACGAACCTTCTCTCGTGATGCCGATCGGCACTACTTCGTATCGTTCGGGGTCGAGATTCCTCAGAACGCTTCCGGCCGACACGCAAGACACGGAATGCTCGTTGCTGCGGCCACCGAAGATGACGGCCACCCGGGTACGCGGTTTACTCACGGGACAAACCGTACCGTCGCCGCGGGAACCTCATCGCATCCGCCTCGTCCACCCGGCCCTCACCCCCGTCCTCATATGGCCGAGAGGGCCTGCTCGACATCCGCCACCAGGTCGTCGGTGTCTTCGATTCCGCAGGACAACCGCGTGAAACCGGGAGCGACGTCGTCTCCCCACCGTGCCCGCCGATCGGCGGTGGTGTGGATCCCACCGAAGCTTGTAGCTGAGGCCAGCAGTTCGCCGGCGGCCACGAAGCGATGAAAGTGCTCCGCGGATTCCAGTTCGAAACCCACGAGACCGCCGAATCTGTGCATCTGCACCGACGCGACCGGGTACGACGGGTCGCTCTGCAATCCCGGGTAGCGGACCCCTCGGACGGCAGGATGATCGACCAGCAGACGCGCGACGGCCGAGGCGTTGGCGCACTGCCGCTCGAACCGCAGGCCCGCCGTCCCGAGGCTCCGGTGGGCGAGCCAGGTCTCGAACGGGCCGAGCACACTTCCGGACAGGGTCCGCTCCCGCTCCATCCCGGCGAGGACGTCCGGATCGGAGGCGGCAACATATCCCATCAGTAGGTCACTGTGACCACTCAAAGTCTTTGTGCCGCTGGCAACCACGACATCCGCTCCGAGTTCGAGCGGCTGTTGACCCAGCGGGGTCGCCGTCGTGTTGTCCACCATCAGAAGGGCCCCCGCCTCATGACACCGCTCCGCCACGGCACGAAGGTCCACCACGTCGAGCGAGGGATTCGCGGGAGTCTCGGCCACCATCACCGTCGTCCCCTGCGCCGATGCCAGGAGAGCAACGGCATCGCCTCCTGCCATGTCGGACGTCTTCATCTCGTGGACGGTGACGCCCATCGTCTCGAGGCGCTCCCTGGCGTAGGCCCGCACCTGGTAATAGCCGTCGGCGGGTACCACGACGGTGTCCCCGGCAGTCAGCAGAGCGCGCAGCGCCACGGTGATCGCGGACATCCCCGATCCGACGACGAGCGCGCCGGTGGCACCTTCGAGGTTCGCCAGCGCCGATTCGAGGTCGCGCCAGCCCGGATTCGACGCACGAGCGTACGTGTCGGCTTCCGAACCTTCGTCGGCGCTGAGCTGATACGGGGCCGCCGGAATCGGACCGCGCTGCATGGGGGAACCCGGAACATATTCCACCGCAACAGCTTTCACGCAGCGCGTGGAATCACCACTCACGCTGTCATTCCGGTTTCGTCCGGCGGCCGAGCAACTGACCGATCGCCTCCTGGACCACGAGCCCTTCGTGGCACACCCGATGCACGGCGTCCGTCAACGGCATCTCGACGTCATAGCCCGCCGCAAGCGCACGAACCGATGTACACGACTTGACCCCCTCTGCAACCTGACCGTGAGTCGCCGCCTGAGCGGTCTCCATCGAACCACCCCGTCCGAGCCGCTCCCCGAAGGACCGGTTGCGGGACAACGGCGAGGTGCACGTGGCGACCAGATCACCCACTCCGGCGAGTCCTGCCAAGGTGGCGGGGTTCGCACCCAATGCCACCCCCAGGCGGATGATCTCGGCCAGACCCCGCGTGATGATGCTGGCAATGGTGTTCTCGCCCAACCCGATTCCTGACGCCATGCCGCACGCCAGTGCGATGACGTTCTTGCACGCGCCGCCGATCTCGCAGCCGATCACATCCGAGTTGGTGTACGGACGGAAGTAGCCCGTGGCCGACGCCTTCTGCAGCGCAAGCGCGCGCGTGGAATCCGTGCACGCCACGACCGTGGCAGCAGGTTGTCCGATGGCGATCTCGCGGGCGAGATTGGGGCCCGACAGAACAGCGACGCGTCCCGGTTCGGCGCCGGTGACCTGCATGATCACCTGACTCATCCGCATCAGCGTGCCGGTCTCGATCCCTTTGGCGAGGCTGAGCAGCGTGGCGTCCTGTCCGATCATGGGACTCCACACCTCGAGGTTGCCGCGCAGCGACTGCGACGGCACCGCGAGAACCACGATGTCGGCGTCCGCGAGGGCGACGCGCGCGTCATCGGTGGCTGTGAGCGACGGCGGGAGCGCGATTCCCGGGAGATAATCCGCGTTCTCGTGGCGCTGCGCGATCGACTCGGCCACCTCGCTACGCCGTGCCCACACGGTGACGTCGGTGCCGGCGTCAGCCAGCACCTTGGCGAAGGCCGTTCCCCACGACCCTGCCCCCAGTACCGCAGCCTTGCTCACTCAGACCCCTCGTCTCTTTACCGGATGCATCGACCAACAGTAACGCCGATCCGGGTACCGGGGCATCGTCGCACCGTCCGCCCGTTCGAAGTCCCGTCCGGACGCCGACCGGAACAGCCTGGCAAGATATCGGCATGAGCACAGCGATCCGGTCCGGGGCGCCACGCGCGCACGTCCTGGTCGCCGTGAAGGAACTCCACGCGGCCAAGTCCCGCCTCGCCGAGGTCTTCGAGGCCCCGCTCCGCACCGAACTCGTGCTCTCGATGCTGCACGACACCCTCTCCGTCGTCCGCACCATCGAGACGGTCGTGGGCGTCACCGTTGTCACTCCCGATGCCGCCGTCGCCGGTCTCGCCCGCAGTGTCGGGGCCGATGTCTACGCCGATCCGGTTGCGAGCACCCCGAACCACGATTCGACGACCGATGTCGATTCCGAACGCGGTCTCAACGCGGCGTTGTCCGCCGCCGCCGAATATGTGCGCCGAGGTGAGGCCGGGGTGGACGTCGTCGCGCTCCAGGCGGATCTCCCGTCGTTGCGGGGAGTCGAATTCGAAGAGGCACTCGCCGCAGCGAGGAGCGGGGGCCGGTCGGTGGTGGTGGACCATCATGGCACCGGCACCGCCGCCCTCTTCTCCTGCGACCCCGCGGTCCCACTGGATCCCCGCTTCGGCCCCGGGTCGGCGAAGCGGCACCTCGAATCGGGGGCTCGACCACTTCAGGGAACGTGGCCCGGATTGCGCACCGACGTCGATACCGCCGACGATCTCGATGTGGTGCGGGCCCTGGGTGTCGGCCCCGCCACTCACGCTGCCCTGAAGGCCCTCTATCGCACCGCGACACCGTCTGCGTGAACGCCACGGCGTCGCCGGCCCTGCGAATTCCGGTCATCGATTGTCCGCGGCGGAATTCTCGAGGGATGATCGTAGGGTGAGTAAAGGCGAAGCACTCGACCAGCACACCGAAACCGACGGAAAGCCCGAGGTGCACGACAACATCGTTCCGGCGACGTCCACATCGATCCCGATGGCACCGCCCGCGGCGACGAGTGCCGCAGCCAGGTTACTGGTGGACGGGCTACCCGAAGATCGTTATCTCAACCGTGAACTCAGCTGGCTCGATTTCAATTCCCGAGTTCTTGCCCTGGCCGAGGACACCTCACTCCCGCTGCTCGAGCGCGCCAAGTTCCTTGCGATCTTCGCGTCGAATCTCGACGAGTTCTTCATGGTCAGGGTCGCGGGACTCAAGCGACGGGACGAGACCGGCCTGTCCGTCCGGTCCGCCGACGGATTGTCACCCCGTGAGCAACTCTCGCTGATCGCCCGCCGGACGCAGGAGATTTCGGAAAGGCATGCACGGGTATTCCTCGATTCGGTGCGGCCGGCACTTGCCGCTGAAGGAATCTCCATCATCAAATGGGCTGACCTGAGCGACGACGATCGCCAGCGCCTGTCGGTGCATTTCCAAGATCAGATCTTCCCCGTACTCACTCCCCTCGCCGTCGATCACGCGCACCCGTTCCCGTATATCAGCGGCCTGAGTCTGAACCTCGCAGTGACGGTGAAGGACGGCCCGACGGGCGGCGAGCACTTCGCCAGAGTCAAGGTGCCCGACAACGTAGGGCGGTTCGTGCGGGTCCGCCGCACCGAGAATCCGCTGTCGATCGACGCGTTCCTTCCCATGGAGGACTTGATCGCCGCCCACCTCGACGCATTGTTCCCCGGCATGGAAATCGTCGAGCACCACGCCTTCCGCATCACGCGCAACGCGGACTTCGAGGTCGAGGAGGATCGGGACGAAGACCTCTTGCAGGCACTGGAAAGGGAACTGGCGAGGCGGCGCTTCGGTTCTCCGGTCCGACTCGAAGTCGCAGACGACATGACCGAGCACATGCTCGAGCTGCTTCTCCGGGAACTGGACGTCGATCCCGGTGACGTCATCCAGGTGCCGGGACTGCTGGATCTGTCCTGCCTGTGGCAGGTCTACGCGGTGGATCGCCCCGGGCTCAAGGATGCACCGTTCGTACCCGCAACACATCCCGCGTTCGGGGAGCGGGAAACGCCCAAGAGCGTGTTCTCGACCCTTCGGGACGGCGACGTACTGGTCCACCACCCGTACGACTCGTTCTCCACCAGCGTGCAGAGATTCATCGAGCAGGCGGCGGCAGACCCACAGGTCCTCGCCATCAAGCAGACCCTGTACCGGACATCGGGCGACTCCCCCATCGTCAATGCCCTCATCGCCGCCGCGGAGGCGGGCAAACAGGTTGTGGCACTGGTGGAGATCAAGGCGCGCTTCGACGAGCAGGCCAACATCAAGTGGGCCCGGAAACTCGAACATGCCGGCGTTCACGTGGTGTACGGCCTCGTGGGACTCAAGACTCACTGCAAAACCTGTCTCGTCGTGCGCCGCGAGGGTTCTGTGATCCGGCGCTACTGCCACATCGGCACCGGTAACTACAACCCGAAGACCGCGCGACTGTACGAAGACGTCGGATTGCTCACCGCCGCTCCCGAAATCGGTGCGGACCTGACGGATCTGTTCAACTCCCTCACCGGCTACTCGCGGAAGTCGCGCTACCGAAACCTTCTGGTGGCCCCCTACGGGGTTCGCCGGGGAATCGTCGAACGGATCGACGCCGAAGTGGCCCGGAAACTTCAGGGCGAAGACGCAGGAATCCGCCTGAAAGCCAATGCCTTGGTGGACGAGCAGGTGATCGACGCGCTCTACCGGGCGTCCATCGCGGGGGTTCCCGTGGAGATCGTGGTCCGCGGAATCTGCGCGCTCAAGCCGGGTATTCCCGGTCTCAGCGAGAATATCGAGGTCCGGTCCATTCTCGGACGATTCCTCGAGCACTCACGAATCTTCCATTTCCGTGCCGCCAACGAATTCTGGATCGGCAGTGCCGACATGATGCACCGCAATCTCGACCGCCGGGTGGAAGTCATGGCTCAAGTGAAGGACCCACGACTCACAGCTCAACTGAGCGACATCTTCGAATCGGCACTCGACCCGACCACGCGGTGCTGGATATTGCAGGACAGCGGGTGGGTGGCAGCTCCGGCACACGGCGAGGATGTGCGGGATCATCAGGAGGCGATGATGGAAACGCGGATGGGCAGCGGATCCTGAACGCGTACCTCTCGAGCGGCAGAAAGTAGGAATCCGTTGACCACGGTGCCCGAGAAACCCGTCAAAGCCAATATCTTCGCCGCCGGAGCAGTTTTGTGGCGAAAGTCTCCCGAGAGCGACAGGATCGAAATAGCTCTCGTTCACCGTCCGAAGTACGACGATTGGTCGTTCCCCAAGGGGAAACTCGACCCCGGCGAGACCGCCGTCGTCGCCGCGATACGTGAAGTCGAAGAAGAGACGGGGATTCACAGCCGTCTGGGCCGCCATCTCGGTGCCGTGACTTACCCTATTCCGGGGCATCGCAAATTGAAACGCGTCGAATACTGGGCCGCAGAGGCCCGCACTGGAGAATTCGTCGTCAACAGCGAGGTCGACGAACTGCGATGGATACCCGTCGCCGAGGTGGCCGGTCAACTCTCGTACCCCATGGACCGCACGATCCTCCGCCGATTCGGAGCCCTACCGGCCGACACCGCCACCGTGCTGCTGGTACGCCACGCAAAGGCAGGGAGCAGGAAGACGTACAGAGGCGACGACACACAGCGCCCGCTGGATGCCGAGGGCCGGCGTCAGGCAGCAGCTCTGGTCGCGCAGCTCGAGGCATTCGGCGCCACCGACATCACGTCTGCAGATCGCATTCGCTGCATCCAGACGGTGGAGCCACTGGCCGAGTCGTCCGGCCTCACGATACGAATCGAGCCGCTGCTGTCGGAGGAGAGCTACGCAGACGATCCCGCAGCCACCCGGGTGCGTGTGCGCAAGATCGCTGCACGCGGTGGGGTCCAGGTGATCTGCAGCCAGGGCGCGGTCATTCCGGATCTGATCCAGTGGTGGGCGGCGAGCGATGGGATCACGTTGCCACCGGCACGCAACAGAAAGGCCAGCACCTGGATTCTGTCGTTGTCCGGAGGCAGGCTGATCGCCGCCGACCACCTCGCCAGCCCCCTGCCGCCCGCCCGCAACGCTTCACAGACCTAGCACGCACCGAACGAGAGACGCCGACCACGGGTT
>NZ_JBAQEO010000589.1:0-2181 GCF_049286785.1 Rhodococcus sp. (in: high G+C Gram-positive bacteria)
GGCCGGAAGGATCGCAGCCCGGGGGACCGGTACTGACCTGGATCTGCATCGGGGTTCTCGCTTTGGTTTGCATGCTGGCCGGGGCGTATGTGTCGTCGAAGCTCACGATGCACAAGGCGGCGCAGCGGGTTCGGCGGGAGGGGTTCGCTGATCGCGCCGAGCTGGTGCGTCACGGCGTCAGCAAGAAGGAGGCGGTGAAGAAGGCGAAGAAGACCCGCGCCTCGCTCGCCGATGTGCCGCTTCGCAAGATCGACGCCGCCTCGGCGACCACCCGGATCGGGTCGCTCTACGACGCCAAGAAGGAGGGCGTGTACCTGCAATACCGGGACGGGCTCCTCGTCGAAGGCCCCACCGGCTCGGGTAAGACCTGGCGGGTGTGCTGGCAGGGAGTCACCAGCGCAGTCGGGCCGGTCGTGGCCACCACCACCCGCGGTGACCTGCTCCGCTCGACGTGGGCCGAACGCCGCGAGGCCGGGCAGGTCGAGGTCTTCGACCCGGAAGGGCTGACAGCGTTTCCGGACAAGATGCGGTGGTCGATCCTCGATGGCTGCGACGACCCCGAGGTGGCGTTGCGCCGGGCGGAAGCACTGGTGCAGGCCATGCCGATGGACGACACGAAGAACTCCGGGTACTGGAACGGCAAGGCCGCCATGCTGATGCGCGGCTACCTCTACGCGGCCGCGGTCACCGGTGCGGATCTGCGGACAGTGAAGGTGTGGGCATCCTCGCGCACCGTCAAACCCGTCCGCGACGTCCTCTCGGTCGATCTGCCGGACTGGGACGCCGAACTCGGTCAGGCGCTCGGGTCGAAGTCCGATTCCTCCGATGACGTGATCAGTGCCTGCACCCGGTTGCTCGAGCCGTTGGCGTCGCCGGCGTTGATGAATGCGGTCAACGTGCCCGCAGGCCGGTCTGCGGATCTGAAAGCCCTTCTCACTGAGGGAAATAACACGATTTACCTGGTCTCGGAAGGACACAGCCGATCGGCGGCCGCGTTCACCACGGTCCTGTCCGCCGAGTTGTATCACCTCAGCAAGCAACACGGCCTGAGCAAACCTGATGACCGCCTCGACCCGCCGTTGCGGATGGTCCTCGACGAGATGAACAACGTTGCCGCGATCCCCAACATGCCATCACTGATCACCGACTCCGGTGCGCGAGGCATCCAGATCTGGGCGGTCGTGCACAGCGCCAACCAGAACGAGGATCGCTGGGGCCGGGTCGGCGGCCGCCGGCTGACCACGGAATCGCCGGTGCGGCTGATCCTGCCCGGTCTCGGTGACGACCAGGAGCTGGCGTCGATTTCCCTGTTGCTCGGCAACCGTGATGAGTACACCAGCTCCCAAGCCCCGCCGCGGTCTGTACCGCGGATGCCCGTCGACCAGATCCGGCAGATGCCCGCCGACCAAGGATTGATGCTCGCCCGCGGCATGGCGCCAGTGAAACTGCACCTTCCGGCGGTATGGGACGTGCCCGACCTCAAACAACGGGTCGAAGACAACCAGGCGATCTTCGACGAATACTGCACGAAAGCGGTCGTGTGATGAGCGTTCCCCCATATCGGCCCGGACCGTTCGAATGGCGCCACCTCACTCAGCAAGCGGCTGCGGAGTTGTGGGTCGAACTCATCGACTGGGTCGAATGGTTACGCGAGCGCTACGACTTCGGCCGCGAGATCCAGCCGTGCTGGTTCCAACACCCCGCCCTGGTCGAGGAGCTGACCGCGGCGATGGTGGCGCACCGGGCGTCCTACCAAGAAACCAAAGATCCGTACCACCACGGCCCTGCTGCCTGGCACTATCAAGTTTTGCGCCCGATGATGGCCCGCATGACGGCGATCACCGACTTCGAGCAATGCACTCCACAAGCCTGCAGGTTCGCCCCCACGCCGGTGCATACGTTGAGCACTCTTTCCGAGTTCATTGCGGAGGACATCGCAATCCGGTCGGAGGCAACCAATCCACTGGGTGCCCATCCAGCGGGATCGATGTCTCTCGACGAGATGATCGCTCTGATCGACACCGGTGCTGCAGAGCCAGAAGATCCGTCTGATGACTTCACCGCGGTGACTATCGCCGGTGTTCGCTGGGAATTCGAGGACGAGACAGAGGATTACAGGCCCGTCTCGTAGCCCCCTGAACTGAAGTACCGACCACTGCGCTCCACTGCGGGGTCTCGCCC
>NZ_JBAQEO010000590.1:0-13702 GCF_049286785.1 Rhodococcus sp. (in: high G+C Gram-positive bacteria)
CCATCAGGGTGTTCTGTACGTCGACGAGGTCAATCTCCTGCACGACCACCTGGTGGACGTCCTTCTGGACGCTGCCGCGATGGGCCGCGTCCACGTGGAGCGGGACGGTATTTCCCACTCGCACCCCGCCCGGTTCGTGTTGGTGGGCACGATGAATCCGGAGGAGGGGGAGCTGCGACCGCAACTCCTGGACCGTTTCGGTCTGGCTGTCGACGTCGCGGCGTCGCGGGATGTGGACGTTCGCATGGAAGTGGTGCGGCGGCGGCTTGCGTTCGAGCACGACCCGACGCGGTTCGTCCGTGAGTACGCCGGGCAGGACACCGCACTGGCGACAGCGATCCGCGACGCGCGTGATCGGCTCGACTCGGTGGGGCTCGATGACTCCGAGCTGCGCCGGATCGCTTCTCTCTGTGCATCTTTCGATGTTGACGGTATGCGCGCTGATCTGGTGCTCGCCCGGACGGCGACCGCTCACGCCGCGTGGCGCGGAGCGGACGAGGTCACCGCGGAGGACGTGCGGGTCGCCGCGGAGTTGACGCTGCCGCATCGCCGTCGGCGTGACCCGTTCGACGAACCCGGCCTCGATCAAGAGGAGCTCGAGAACGCGCTCCGGCAGGCCGACGAGGACGTCCGGACCTCGGAGGAGTCAACCGATCGCGACCAGGCCCCGGCGGCGGACGATTCCCCCGAGGGTGCCGCTGCAAACACGGATCCGGACGACGGCCCCGACGGCCCCGACGGCCCCGACGGCGGGGCCCCGCCGCCGTCGCCGCCGGAGCGTCCCGCCGACACGGGGCGGCAATTCCGTACCAGGCTTCTCGAAGTGCCGGGCGTCGGGGAAGGGGCGCCGGGCCGGCGCTCCCGGTCGCGCTCGACCCGTGGTCGTGCGGTCCGGGCCACGGCGGAGAAGGGCCACGGACTCCACTTGGTCGGTTCACTGTTCGCGGCCGCAGAGCAGCAGGTGGCGCGGGGGCGGATAAGTGGACGGATGATCCTCGATTCCGCAGACCTGCGGGGCGCGGTGCGCGAGGGTCGCGAGGGCAACCTGGTGGTCTTCGTGGTGGACGCCTCGGGATCGATGGCTGCTCGCGACCGGTTGTCGGCGGTGACCGGCGCCGTGGTGTCGCTGCTGCGCGACGCCTATCAGCGACGTGACAAGGTCGCGGTGATCACGGTGCGTGGGCGTGAGGCGGAACTCGTTCTGCCGCCGACATCTTCGGTCGATATCGCGGTACGACGACTGCGGGGGATGAGGACCGGCGGCAGATCGCCGCTCGCGCAGGGATTTCTGCGCGCTCGCGAGGTGGTCCTGCGTGAACGTCTGCGCGATCCGCAACGGCGGGCTCTCGTGGTGACGCTCACCGACGGGCGGGCGACGGGGGGCAAGGATGCTTTCCATCGGGCGAAAGTGGCGGCGTGCCTGCTGGCCGACACCGCGGTCGCGTCGATCGTCGTGGACTGCGAGAGCGGCGTGGTCCGTCTGGGCCTGGCCGCCGAACTCGCTCGTGAACTACGGGGCGGATACGTCCGTCTCGGAGAACTGTCGGCCCAGCAGGTCGCGGGCGTCGTTCGCGCTGCTGCATAAGGCACCCGTATTCGGTAGGAGAAGCAAGAATGCCCAAAGGTGTTCCGGAGAACGTTCCGAACGATGGCCTCACCACACGCCAGCGCCGCAACGCGCCAGTGCTCGCCGTGCATACCGGTCCCGGCAAAGGGAAGTCGACCGCCGCGTTCGGGATGGCCCTGCGCGCATGGAACCAGGGATTCGCCGTCGGCGTGTTCCAGTTCGTCAAGAGCGCGAAATGGAAGGTGGGGGAGGAGGCCGCTTTCCGGGCCCTCGGGCAGTTGCACGACGACACCGGGGCCGGAGGATCCGTCCAGTGGCACAAGATGGGCGAGGGCTGGTCGTGGACTCGGAAGCAGGGTAGCGAGGAGGACCACGCCGCCGCCGCCGCCGAGGGATGGCGTGAGATCGCCCGCCGACTGGCGGCCGAGGAACACCGCTTCTATGTGCTCGACGAATTCACCTATCCCCTGAAATGGGGGTGGGTGGATGTCGACGAAGTGGTCGAGGTGCTTCGCGATCGCCCGGGACATCAGCACGTGGTGATAACGGGTCGAGACGCCCCGCAGGCGCTGATCGACGCGGCAGACCTGGTGACGGAGATGACCAAGATCAAGCATCCGATGGACGCCGGCCGCAAGGGCCAGCGAGGCATCGAGTGGTGAGCACGCCCGCGGCGGTTCCCGCCGTGGTCATCGCAGCGCCCGCGTCCGGCAGTGGAAAGACTACGGTCGCAACGGGTCTGGTCGGTGCTCTGCGAGAGTCCGGTAGCCGGGTGGCGCCGTTCAAGGTGGGCCCGGACTACATCGATCCGGGCTACCACGGCCTCGCGGCGGGACGGCCGGGCCGGAACCTCGATCCCGTCATGGTCGGTGCCGAGCGGATCGCTCCGCTCTACCGGCACGGCAGCACGCAGTGCGACATCGCGGTGGTCGAGGGCGTCATGGGTCTGTTCGACGGCAAGATCGACGTCGCGTCGTACGAACCGTCGGCGGAGGGGTCGACAGCCCAGGTGGCGTCGTTGCTCGGCGCGCCCGTGGTTCTGGTGGTGGACGCACGCGGGCACAGTCAGAGTCTTGCCGCGCTGTTGCACGGATTCTCGACATACGACGCCGGGGTCCGCATCGGCGGCGTTGTCCTCAACCGCGTGGGAAGTGCACGGCACGAACAGGTTCTGCGCCAGGCCTGCGAGCGGGTCGGGCTGCCGGTCCTCGGCGCCGTACCCCGGATGGCCGAACTCGAGGTTCCGTCCCGGCATCTCGGACTGATTCCCGCGGCGGAGCACGGCACCGCGGCGCTCGATGCCGTGGCGGCGATGACCCGGCTCGCTGCCCGGCACCTGGACCTGCCGGCGATCCGGGCGCTCGCGGCATCGACCGTGGACGGTCCGGCGTGGTCACCCGCAGATGAGGTCGGCGCTGTTCCCGCCGGTCCCCGGCCCATCGTCGCGATGGCCGGGGGGCGGGCCTTCACCTTCGGATACGCGGAACACCGCGAACTACTCGAGGCTGCCGGTGCGAACACCGTGACGTTCGATCCACTCCACGACCCATTGCCTCCGGGCACGTGCGGGGTGGTTCTCCCCGGCGGATTTCCCGAAGAACACGCGTCCGCGCTCGGCGGGAACACCGTGCTGCTGCAGCAGATCCGGGATCTCGCCACGACCGGGGCGCCGGTACACGCAGAATGCGCCGGTCTGCTCTATCTCGCCCGCAGCCTGGACGGACAGGCCATGGCGTCGGTGGTCGGAGTGGACGCCGCGTTCGGATCCCGCCTGACTCTCGGGTACCGGGAAGCAGTGGCGCTGACGGATTCGGCCCTGTTCTCGGCCGGCGACCGTGTCGTGGGCCACGAGTTCCACCGCACGTCTCTGGCGGAGTCCGTGGCCGACGGTTTCGCGCCGGCCTGGGGTTGGCGGCCCTGGGACGGTGCGCCCGCACGCGAAGGCTTCGTGAAAGCCGGCGTCCACGCGTCCTACCTGCACACTCATCCGGCCTCGCATCCCGGGGCGATCGCCCGGTTCGTGGCGGCAGCGCGCAGCCACGTCGTCCATGGGTGACATCTGCGTCGGCGTCGGGTTCCGATCGGGAAGTACGGCCGCCGACATCCTCGGTGCGATCCGGCAGATGCTGGCGTTCGAGAGCCTGGGTTCCGGAGCGGAGGCGACCCCGTGTTCCGGAGCGGAGGCGACCCCGTGTTCCGGAGCGGAGTTGCACTGCCTGGGCACCCTCGACCGCAAGGCAGACGACGACGCCGTGGTCGGGGCCGCGTCGGCGTTGGGGATTCCTGTCGTCGGGTTCGACGTCCACGAACTCGCGGCCGTCCCGGTCCCGAATCCTTCCCCGCGGGTGGGCGCCGAGATCGGTTCACCCAGCGTGGCGGAAGCGGCTGCGCTGTTGTGCGCCGGGGGTGGGTCCCTCGTCGTGACCAAGTGGTCCGCGAATGGCGTCGTCGTGGCGGCTGCCCGTAAAGTTTCCCGAGTTCGGGACAACCTGATTCGAGACAATAGTGCTGACGTGTAACGGAGAGAGACGGGGAGAGCGCGTGACTGCTGCCACCGGAGACGAGTCCAACTATCTGGTAGGACTCGACCTGACCGATCGCCGGGTGGTCGTGATCGGTGGCGGAACGGTGGCTCAGCGCCGACTGGCCCTGCTGATCGCCTCCGGCGCCCGGGTCCATCTGATCAGCCGGGCCGTCACCCCGGCAGTCGAGGGTATGGCCACGGCCGGACAGATCACGATGGAACTCCGGGACTACCGGGCCGGCGACCTCGACGGTGCGTGGTATGCCATTGCCTGCACGGACGAACCCGAGACGAACGCGACGATCGTTGCCGAGGCCGAACGGAATCGTGTGTTCTGCGTGCGCGCGGACAACGCCCGCTACGGCACGGCCGTCACGCCCGCGAGTGCGAGCTATGACGGCATGAGCATCGGGGTGCTCGCCGGCGGAGATCATCGTCGCTCCGCGGCGGTGCGGACAGCACTCGTCGAGGCACTGCAGTCCGGCGTCGTCGCCGACACCGCCGAGGCGCCGGCTCCCGGTGTCGCGTTGGTGGGCGGGGGACCCGGCGATCCCGACCTCATCACCGTTCGGGGCCGGCGACTGCTCGCCCGGGCCGACGTGGTGGTGGCGGACCGCCTCGCGCCGCCCGAACTGCTCGCCGAACTGGGTTCCGACGTCGAGGTGATCGACGCCGCGAAGATCCCGTACGGACGGGCGATGGCCCAGGAAGCGATCAACGCCGCCTTGATCGACAATGCGAAGGCCGGCAAGTTCGTGGTGCGCCTCAAGGGTGGCGATCCGTACGTGTTCGGCCGTGGCTTCAAGGAACTCGAGGCCTGCGCCGCGGCCGGTGTCCCGGTGACCGTCGTGCCCGGTATCACCAGCGCGATCTCGGTACCTTCGGCTGCGGGCATTCCGGTGACCCATCGCGGCGTCACCCACGAGTTCGTGGTCGTCAGTGGGCACGTGGCACCCGATCACCCCGATTCGCTCGTCGATTGGCCTGCCCTCGCCCGGTTGAAGGGCACCATCGTGCTGCTCATGGCCGTCGAACGCATCGAGGCTTTCGCGACCGCGCTGATGCAGGGCGGACGCCCGGTGGACACCCCTGCCGTCGTCGTTCAGGAGGGCACTTTGCGCACCCAGCGCGTTCTGCGAGCCGACCTGCAGTCGGTCGCCGCGCGGGTGAAGGAAGAACAGATCCGCCCCCCGGCGATCGTGGTCATCGGGCCCGTGGCCGGGTTTTCGTCGAACGCTGGGTAACGTGAAACCTCGTGTCTGATTCCCGCAAGCCTGAAACCGCCTCGACGGGTCCCGAGAACCCGGCGGCGAGATCTCGGGTCGTCGCCACCGCCGCCACCAGCGTGATGGGGCTGGCCATCATCGTGCTGAGCGGGCTCCAGATGATGGTGGTCCTCGACGGCACGGTCGCCAACCTCGCGCTCGCCCCGTTGCAGGCAGACCTCGGTCTCAGCGACAGCGGGCGGAACTGGGTCCTGACGTCGTACGCACTCGCCTTCGGCGGATTGATGCTGCTCGGCGGGCGGCTCGGCGACGCGTTCGGCCGGAAGAAGATGTTCATCAGCGGTGTCGCACTGTTCACCGTCGCCTCGCTCCTGTGCGGGCTCGCGGTCAACGAAATCACCCTCATCGGTGCCCGGTTCCTGCAGGGCGTGGGCGCGGCCGTGGCGTCGCCCACCGCTCTGGCCCTGGTGGCCACCACGTTCGCGGCGGGGCCGGCACGTAATCAGGCCATCGCGATCTTCGCGGCGATGACGGGCATCGGGTCCATTGCCGGGCTGATCATCGGTGGTGCGCTCACCGAGGTGTCGTGGCGACTCATCTTCCTCATCAACGTGCCCATCGGTCTGGTCATCGTGCTGTGCGCGTTCAGGGCGCTGAAGGAAACCGCCGGGGAACGACTGTCACTCGATGTCAAGGGCGCCGTCCTCGCGACGGTCGCTGCGACGGGTGTGGTGTTCGCCCTCACCGAGGGTCCGGAACTCGGATGGACGAGCCCGTTCGTGATCGGTGCGCTGGTGGCCGGGGTGCTGCTGTTCGGTGCGTTTCTCTACGTCGAACGCACCGCAACGAATCCGCTTCTGCCGTTCTCATTGTTCACCGACAAGAACCGTGTCGCGACTCTGGTGGCCATCTTCTTCGCCGGCGCGGTCATGTTCACGGTTGCCGCCTTCGTCGCACTCTTCGTTCAGGACATCCTCGGGTACAGCCCCCTCGATGCGGGTCTCGCGTTCATCCCGTTCGCATTCGGGCTCGGCGGGGCGGCCGCGGTGGCGTCCAAGCTTGCGGTCCGGATCGAGCCGCGCTGGCTCGTGATCGCCGGGGCGACGATCATGACGGTCGGCCTGCTCTACGGGTCCACGCTCGACGGTTCGGCGACGTATCTGGCCAATCTCTTCGTCCCCGTCATCGGTATCGGTTTCGGTGTCGGCCTTGCCGTCGTTCCGCTCCCGCTGTGTGCCATCGCCGGGGTCCGTGAGACCGAGATCGGACCGCTTGCGGCAATCGCTCAGGTCGCACAGACCCTGGGCGGGCCGCTCGCCCTGGCCGTCATCGGGGCGATGGCCACCTCCCGCACCCTCTCGCTCGGTGGTATTTCCGGCAAGGTCGCGGACATGACCCCGACGCAGATCGAAGCGCTCGGCAATGGATACACGTTCGCCCTCGTGGGCAGCGCCGCCTGTGCCGTCACCGCCGGTGTCGCCGCCTTCTTCATCAGGTTCACCCCCGGGCAGGTGGCGCAGGCGCAGGCGGCGGAGAAAGCCGCCCAGCAGTCCTGATCCCTCCCGGACTATTCCGGGGTCACTGTTCTCCGGGGCTCACTGTTCCGGGGCTCGCCCGTCGGTCAGGAGAGCCGTGATCAGTCGGTGATGATGATCAGTTCGCGGTCCGCGGCCACCTCGACCCGAAGCCCGGCCTTCGACGCGACCCGGGCGACACCCTCGACGTCTCTGGGCTCGGAGCGGGAGAGGGTGAGCGCACGGGCGAGCAGGCCCTTGTGATGCTTGTTGAAGTGGCTGACGACTGTGCGGGTGCCGTCGGGCTTCTGGGTCAGCACGGTGGCGATCACCGCGTCGGCGACAGGACCCAGCTGCTGATACGTCCCCGACCGCAGGTCGATCACCAGACCGTCGGCCTCCGCGGTGATGGCCCGGCTCAGCTCCGGCTTCCACAGGGACCGGAGGGTGCCGAAACCGGGTAGCTTCGATCCCCCCGAGAGCCGATAGGCCGGAATCAGATCGCCTGCGCGCACCGCGCCGAACAGCGCGGACCCCATGGCCAGCCGGGACATCGCCTTGGACTTCTGGGCCTTCGTGAACGACGGGGCGTCGAGGGCATCGAACAAGACGCCCGTGTAACGCTCCAGCGCCGGCCGGGTGGGGGACACCCAGAGCTTCGCATTCCGTTCGATCTCGTCTGCCTGGGTGGGGCCGAGCCCGAGGGCAATCTGCGATGCCTCCACGTCGGCGGCCAGCGTCACCAGTGCACCGACCAGGGTCTCCCGGGTCTCGGTCAGCTGCGGCATCGACAGTTCGGCCAGGTCCAGGGGCGCGTCGGCGCCGCCGTCGGACTTGGTTTCGGAGGGAGGCAGGAGAACCAGCACGGGAGAACCCTACCGACGTTCGGCGGGGCAGTACCGACGCAGTCGGGTGTGGGCAGGCCGACTATTCTGATATCCCGTGATTACCCGCCTGTCCCACCTGTTCCTCCGCACGCTGCGCGACGACCCCGCCGACGCCGAGGTTCCCAGCCACAAGCTCCTGGTCCGCGCCGGTTACGTGCGTCGTATCGCACCCGGTGTGTACTCCTGGCTGCCCTTGGGGCTGCGCGTGCTGCGTGAGGTCGAGCGAGTGGTGCGGGAAGAGATGAACGCGATCGGTGCCCAGGAGATCTCGCTGCCCTCGCTGCTCCCACGGGAACCGTACGAGGCCTCGAACCGGTGGACCGAATATGGCGAAGGTCTGTTCCGTCTCAAGGATCGCAAGGGTGGCGACTACCTCCTCGGTCCCACCCACGAGGAACTGTTCGCGCTCACCGTCAAGGGCGAGTACAACTCGTACAAGGACTTCCCGGTCACCCTGTATCAGGTGCAGACCAAGTACCGCGACGAGGAGCGGCCGCGGGCGGGCATCTTGCGCGGGCGTGAGTTCATCATGAAGGACTCGTACTCCTTCGATCTCACCGATGAGGGGCTCGCCGCGTCGTACCAGGCGCACCGCGACGCCTACGAGAAGATCTTCTCCCGTCTGGGCGTCAAGTACGTCATCGTGTCGGCCACGTCCGGCGCGATGGGCGGCAGTGCGTCCGAGGAGTTCCTCGCGGAGAGCGACATCGGCGAGGACACCTACGTTCGCTGCCTCGAGTCGGGGTACGCCGCCAACGTCGAGGCCGTGAAGACGCTGGCACCCGAACCCGTTTCGTTCGACGGGCTTCCTGCCGCGAAGGTGTACGACACCCCCGACACGCCGACCATCGCGACGCTCGTCGAGTGGGCCAACGGTGCGGGCCTGGGCCGGACGATCACCGCGGCGGACACCCTCAAGAACATTCTCGTCAAGACCCGTCGGCCCGGTGGTGAATGGGAGCTTCTCGGAATCGGCTTGCCCGGCGACCGCGAGGTGGACGACAAGCGCCTCGGCGCCGCACTCGAGCCGGGGGAGTTCGAACTGCTCACCGATGCCGACTTCGAAGCCCATCCCTTCCTCGTGAAGGGCTACATCGGTCCGAAGGCACTGCAGGTCAACGGTGTTCGTTACCTCGTCGATCCGCGGGTCGTCGACGGCACCAGCTGGATCACCGGCGCCGACGAGAAGGGCAAGCACGTGGTGGGCCTCGTCGCCGGCCGCGACTTCACCCCGGACGGGACCATCGAGGCCGCCGAGGTGCGCGACGGTGACCCGTCGCCCGACGGTGCCGGAGTCCTCGTGGCCGCCCGCGGCATCGAGATCGGCCACGTATTCCAGCTCGGCCGCAAGTACACCGACGTGTTCTCGGTCGACGTGCTCGGTGAGAACGGCAAGCCCGTCCGCCCGACCATGGGTTCCTACGGCGTCGGTGTTTCCCGCCTCGTCGCGGTGATCGCGGAACAGCACCACGACGACAAGGGGCTGCGCTGGCCGGCAGAGGTATCGCCGGCGGATGTGCACGTGGTGATCGCCAATAAGGACGACACCGCGCGGGCCGGCGCGGAGGGACTCGCCGCAGAACTCGACAAGGCCGGCCTCGAGGTGATTCTCGACGATCGCAAGGCGTCGCCCGGTGTGAAGTTCAAGGACTCTGAACTGCTCGGAGTGCCGCTCGTGGTGGTGGTGGGCCGAGGCTGGGCCGACGGCAAGGTCGAGGTGCGTGATCGCTTCACCGGCGAGAGCCGTGAGGTGGCTGCGGACTCCGCACTGAGTGACATCGTGAAGACCGTGCGGGGCTGACCCCTCCGGCCCCGGTCCCGCTCCTGGTCAGCCGTGCGGCAGCGGGCGCGCTCCCGGCGCGCGCTGCGGCGGCGCGAGGAGTCGTCGGCTCCGCCGGCCGTCGTCCTCTGATGTTCTCGGGGTGCATCGACTTCCACCCCAGGGTTCCTGTTGTTCTTCGTCGCCGGGCTGGAGGCTCGAGTGTGCTGGGGGGCCACACGAACCGATGGGAGAGAACACAATGGGAGAAAATGCCCGAGCCACACAGGCGGACCGCACGGGTGGAGTTACCCGGACACTGATCGCCGGATACGGACTGATCGTCTACGCCGCGTTTCTGGTCGTGTTCCTGTACGCGATGGGTTGGGTCGAGGGGCTGGTGATGCCCCGCACCATCGACGAGGGGCCTGAGGTCGCTGCAGTGGTCGCTGTGCTCGTCGACGTGGCGCTGTTGTCGGTGTTCGCGGTCCAGCATTCGGTGATGGCCAGGCCGTGGTTCAAGACGCGCTGGACCAGGATCGTGCCGCAGCCGATGGAACGTTCGACGTTCGTCCTGTTCGCCACGGCCGCACTGGCGCTGGTGATGTGGCAGTGGCGTCCGCTGCCGGGAGTGCTCTGGGAGGTGGAGACCACTCCCGCACGCGTCGGCCTGTACATGCTCGCACTCGGGGGGTGGGCCCTCGTGCTCGCGGCGACGTTCGCCATCGACCACTTCGATCTGTTCGGTTTGCGTCAGGTCCTGCGGAACCACGCCGGGAAGTCGGTTCCCGAGAGTGATTTCCGGACACCGTTGCTCTACCGGGTGATTCGGCACCCGCTGTATGCAGGCTTCCTCATTGCATTCTGGGTGGCGCCGACCATGACCGTGGGCCGACTGCTGTTCGCTGCGGTGACCACCGGCTACGTCCTGGTTGCGGTGCGGTTCGAGGAACACGACCTGATCGAGACGTTCGGCGACCGCTATCGCAGCTACCGGGCGCAGGTCCCCATGCTCGTCCCCGGTACCAGGCGACTCGTGCGACAGTAGCCGTCCCCCGGCAGCGGGCCCGCCGTTTCGGTGGGCCCGCGGAACGCTGCACCGGACTCACCCGACGAACGCGGTGGTGCCCGCGATCGTGTCTCCGGTCGTGGCGAACTTTCCCACGGTGCTCCGCCCGTCCGCCTTTGGGCTGGTGGCAGCGGCGTGGGTGCGGTGGAGGTGGGACCGATCCTCGGCGGAGCGGTCCCACCTTCGCCTCCCGGCGATACGTTTTCCTTGGCGAGGTCGTGCTCGTGGTCTCGATCCCGCTGGTGTTGCGCCGGGTCGAGGACGTCCCGGTGTCACTGGTCGGCTCGATCTGATCTGATCGGCGTTGTCGGTGCTGGGTCTGGGGATGTTCGTGTACGGCGTGCTGCCGTCGAAACGAATGGGCTTGGGTCCAGAGCAAACCTGGGGACCCGCCATCGCGGGGTGGTCACGGTTGTGTGGTTGCTCCTCGGCGGGCTTCTTGTGCTTTCGCGTTCCTGCGCAGGCAGACCGACTGGCAATCCTGCCGTGCCCGCGTCGGTGAAACACCACGGATCTCGCTGACGGGTTGCCTTTCCTGTCCGACATCCAGCTGCAGGGCGCGCTGGATACCGCCGTTGTCGACACCGCAGCGGCGGACTCTGTCGTGTCGGTCAATGCCGATCGGCGTTTGCCGTCACCGCACTGCTTCGCTATCGCGCGCTGTTCGGAACCGGGCGAGTTCCCGCCACGGCTGCGGACACACGGGATCGAAAGGAGGAATCTTCGGCGGAGACCGGACCCGACGACAATTCGTGAGATGACCCTGGCCTCACAGCGAGCTTCGAGTCGAGTTGATCGTGCGCGCAATACGCCCCGTGCGATTCCTCCAGGCTGTTAGCTTTGATACGTCCAGACGAAAGGCACCGCTGTGACGAAGCACCTGTTGTTCGATCCGAATACTTACGACCCTGAGCAGTTCGATCCGGAAACGCGCAGGCTGCTGCGAGCGCTGATCGACTGGTTCGAGGATCGCGGGAAGACGCGGCTCCTCGAGGACGATCTCGAGGCGGTGTGGCCCGAGGATTTTCTCGCATTCGTGAAACGCGAAAGACTGTTCGCGACGTTCCTGACGTCTGCGGCCCTCGCCGGGGGTGATCCGAACAAGCGCTGGGATGCGGCCCGCAACGCTGCGCTGAGCGAGATCTTCGGTTTCTACGGCCTCGCGTACTGGTATGCCTGGCAGGTCACCATCCTCGGGCTCGGACCCATCTGGATGAGCGGGAACGAGGCCGCGAAGCAACGTGCAGCCGCGCTGCTCGACGACGGCGGGGTGCTTGCCTTCGGGCTGTCCGAACGAGATCACGGTGCCGACGTCTACTCGACGGACATGCTGCTCACCTCGGCCGGCGCAGGATCCGGTCTCGCCTTCACGGCGAACGGCGAGAAGTACTACATCGGCAACGGGAACGTTGCAGGCATGGTGTCGGTGTTCGGCCGGCGCACCGATATCGACGGCAGCGACGGGTACGTCTTCTTCGTCGCCGACAGTCGCCATCCCGCGTACCACCTTCAGGGCAACGTAGTTCGAGGACAGATGTATGTCAGTACTTTCCGCCTCGAGGACTACCCGGTGCGCGACGAGGACATCCTGCACACCGGGGTCGCGGCGTTCGAGGCCGCGCTCAACACGGTCAACGTCGGGAAGTTCAATCTGTGCACCGCCTCGATCGGAATCGCGGAGCACGCGTTTTACGAGTCGATCACGCATGCGCACAATCGAATTCTGTACGGAAACCCGGTCACCGACTTCGCGCACGTGCGCCGGAATTTCGTCGACGCCTACAGTCGTCTCGTCGCGATGAAGCTCTTCGGTGACCGAGCGGTCGACTACTTCCGCAGCGCGAGCCTCGACGATCGCCGCTACCTGCTGTTCAATCCGATGACCAAGGCGAAGGTCACGTCCGAAGGTGAGAAGGTCATCGGATTGCTGCACGACGTCATCGCGGCCAAAGGTTATGAGAAGAACACCTACTTCCGCGAGGCCGCCCAGTTGATCGGCACTTTGCCGAAGCTGGAGGGAACCGTGCACGTCAACATTGGGCTCATCCTCAAATTCATGCCGAACTATCTTCTCGATCCCGCCGAGTACCCGGACATCGGAACCAGGTTGGACCCCGCGGACGACGCCTTCTTCTGGGCGCAGGGGCCGACCCGTGGGGCGGGCCGGATTCGCTTCCACGACTGGACGAAGATCTACGAGAAGCACTCCGACATCCCGAACGTGGCGCGGTTCTTCGAACAGGCGACCGCGCTGCGTGAGCTTCTCACCACCGCGCCGCCCGACGCGGCGCAGCTGAAGGACCTCGATTTCCTCCTCGATCTCGGGCATCTGTTCTCACTCGTCGTCTACGGACACCTGGTCCTCGAGCAAGCCGAGCTCATCGAATTGGACCGGGATATCGTCGACCAGATCTTCGACTTCCAGATCCGGGATTTCTCGGGGTATTCCGTTGCTCTGCACGGTAAATCGTCTGCAACCGACGCTCAGCAGAAGTGGTCGCTCGGAGCGATCCGCCGACCGGTGGTGGACGCCGAACGCTTTTCGCGGGTGTGGCGACAGGTGGAGCGCCACGACGGCGCCTACGAAATGCGGCCGTAGGAGCAGGTCCGGGGGTGGTGGTGGGCCACCCCTCGGGGGAACGATTGTTCCACCTTGGGTGCCTGTTTGCGGGCCGGCGCTGCCCGCATTCTTATGTGGCAAGCAAACCTCCACCCACACAGGGAGACTCACAATGTCACACACCATCAAGCGCACCCTCTCCGCCGTTGCCATCGCGGCATTCGCCCTGACCGCCGGAGCGGGCATCGCCTCCGCAGATCCGGGCGGTGCCGGTGGTACGGCGCCGGGCGGAACCTCGCAGGGCGGCGACGCTACGACCGGTGCCGGTGGTGCCGGCGGGAACGGCGGCAACGGTTCCGGCGGAAACGTGGTGCTGGGCGGGCCGGTGATCGGCAGCCCGGGTACCACGACGGGGCCCCAGAACGCGGGTAACGGCGGTAACGGCGGCAACGGTGGAAACAGTGGACCGGCGACGGGCGGCAACGCCGGTGACGCGAACGGGGGCTCCGCCAACGGCGGCGTTGGCGGCGACACCACGACCAACGTGGACTGTGGGTTCCTGTTCTGCTGGTGACCGCGTCGCGCGTCACCGAGTC
>NZ_JBAQEO010000591.1:0-9840 GCF_049286785.1 Rhodococcus sp. (in: high G+C Gram-positive bacteria)
CAACTCCTCCTCGGAGATTCGCCGGTAGGCGCGATTGCGGATTCGCAGGACAAACGAGGCGATGACGGCTGCGACGACGGACCCGGCCAGCACACCGATCTTCACGTGGTCGACGCGCGGACCCGTCTCGCCGAATGCGAGTTCCCCGATCAGCAGCGACACGGTGAATCCGATGCCGGCGAGCAGAGCGATGCCGAGCACGTCGATCCACCGCAAGCCGGAATCGAGGGTGGCACGAGTGAACTTGGACATCAGGAACGTCGTGCCGAAGATGCCGAGGGTTTTGCCCACGACGAGTCCTGCGACGATACCCAGCGCGATCGGGTCGGTGAGCGCATCGGTCAGCCCGGTGAGGCCGCCGAAGGTGACGCCGGCCGCGAAGAAGGCGAAGACCGGAACCGCGAACCCTGAGGAGAGCGGGCGGATACGTTGTTCGAAGTGTTCGGCCAGACCGGGTCCCGCGTCGGGCCCGCCGGCGGCATGGCTGCGGAGCACCGGGACCGCGAATCCGAGAGCGACGCCTGCGACGGTGGCATGCACACCCGACGCATGAATCAACGCCCACGTGGTGGCGGCGAGAGGGAGCAGCACCCACCAGGATCGGTTGCGGCGCTGCACCGCGAACGCGAACGCCGCAAACGGAATCAGCGCGCCCACCAGGGGGAGCACGGAGAGTTCGTCCGTGTAGAACACGGCGATGACGGTGATGGCGAGGAGGTCGTCGACGACAGCCAACGTCAGCAGGAATGTACGCAGCGTCGACGGCAGGTGAGTGCTGATGACGGCGAGCACGGCAACCGCGAACGCGATGTCCGTCGCGGTGGGGATCGCCCAGCCCTTCAGAGCGCCGTCGCCGGTGCGGAGATTGACGAGAACGAAGATGAGCGCGGGCATCGCCATCCCGCCGACGGCTGCCACGATCGGCAACGCCGCGCGCCGCGGGTCACGCAGATCGCCCGCAACGAACTCCCGTTTGAGTTCCAGACCGACGACGAAGAAGAAGATTGCCAGCAACCCGTCCGCGGCCCACGTTCCGAGTGACAGGTCGAGATGAAGGGCGCTTGGCCCGACGGTGAAGTCACGAAGTGCGGTGTAAGAGTCGGACCATGGCGAGTTGGCCCAGGTCAGTGCGATGACGGTGGCGATCAGTAGGAGCGCCCCACCCACCGTTTCCTTGCGGAGGATCGCGGCGATTCGCGAGTTCTCCGCCCACGAACCGTGGGGAAAGAGCGGAGTTTGGGCGGGGTGTGGAGGAGTCACGCGGTGTCCTTCGTCGTGGTACGGCAAGTCGATTGCCGACCAGACTTCCCGGCGCACCGCCGTCAGTCTATCGGGTGGCCCGGTTCTCGGACGAGCGAAGGTGTCCAGTCATCCCGGCCCTTGGTGCGTGCACTTTGCCGCACCCTTTGACCTTGGAAATGCGAAAGTATGTATTGATGTACAGCAAAAGGTCCTCTAGTGTCAGCTGGGCACGCTGCTTCCTGTACCCGGGGCAGCCCGCAAGCAAACTGGAGGAGCGCATGTCCCCACGGCTGACCCTGCCCGCCCCGGTTTCCGAGGTCTGGGACTGGCAGCGAGACGCCGCCTGCCGCGGCCTCGACTCGGCGACCTTCTTTCATCCGGATCGCGAACGCGGCCGGGCACGCGAGAAGAGAGACCTTCGGGCCAAGGTCATCTGCCGCGGATGCCCGGTCGTGGTCGAATGCCGCGCGCATGCGCTCGGCGCCGCCGAGCCGTACGGAATCTGGGGCGGCCTCTCGGCGGACGAACGTGAAGGACTTCTGGCCAGTCACGACGGGTGTGTGGAGTCCGCTGTCGCCGAGTCCTTCGGGTTCAGTCGGTCAGCCGCCGCATCTCGATGACCGTCAATCCCAGAGCATCGAATCGGGCCAGTAGCCCCCGGAGATCCGTGGGGCCGGCGACGCGGCCGTAAAGCGTGGTGTCGCCGGTGGTTACGTCGGAGACCTCCAACTCGGGGAACGCTGCGACGACCCGGTCGGACAACACGCCACTGATCAGGAACGAATACCTGACGCCCTGGGGCCAAGCCGATCGATCCACAGCGGCTCCTCGTGAACGCGGTCGTGTCGGGTGCGCTACGCCTGGACTCAGGATGGCCCGAACGGTGTGTCTCGCGCCTCACCCGCAAGTGGTGAAGCTGTCAGAGCAGTCCCACCTGCTGCGCGGCGGCGATGGCCTCACGCCGTGACGCGACACCGAGTTTGCGATAGATCCCGCGCAGATGCGTCTTCACCGTATTGACCGACACACACAGGTCTGCTGCGATCTGCTCGGCAGTGCGCCAGGACGGAAGCTCCACGACAAGTTCCAGCTCACGCGGCGTCAGCGTCTCGAATGTGGCGGTCGGCGAACGGGGAAACGAGGCTCGCAGCGTGTCCGTGAACTTCTCGCGCGGGCCGAACCGCCCCGTACTCCGCACCAGGAGTTCCCGCACCCGTGGTGCGCAGTCGTGGAACGGACGCAGGATCGATTCCGGTTCCGCCAGCCGCAGGGCTTCCGACAGCGCATGGTGAGCACGTGAATCCTGCTGGCGGGCAAGGGAAATTTCCGCCTCGACGAGCCACGCGGCAATCAGATTCGTTGCCGCAGCACATTCGAGGTTGCCGTCCAGCACCGGTTGCAGGGTTCGGCGAGCCAGGTCGAGACGACGACCGTGCAGATGAAGCATTGCCTCCAGAAGTGCAGTCTCGCCCACCGTTCCGAGTATCAGGTGCGCCTCGGTGGCCAATTCCCGCGCCCACGCGAACTCGCCTGCGGATAAATAGACATGCCCGATCGCGGGAAGAAGGGCGGCGCGGATTCCGGGCGGCACCGGCCTGCCCGAAGAGACGGGACTGTGAGCGTGCAGCACGGCCACCGCCGTGTGCCGCTGCTCCGCAGCGTCGAGTTCGAACAATGCGGCGACGCCGTCGGCGAGACCGGCGATCTCGGGATCGGACAGCCGCACCGCACTTGCGGCCTCGGCGGCAACCCCAGCTGCGCCCCGATCCAGTCGGACGTAGCGGCACCAGGCACCGACGATCTTCACGAGCGAAACCAACGCGTCGTCCGTCACGCCATGATCCCGGCTGAGGGCAAGGGCCTCGTCCACGAGCGCCGCAGCCTGAGCCACGTCGCCACGAGACATCGAGATCGCGGCCAGAGATCCGGCAGAGTGCATCATCGTGAGCGCATCCTGTCCGCTGCGTGCGTGGGCCAGCGCCCTTCCGAGCATGTCCCCGGCCTCCTCGGTTCGCCCGAGGAAGAGCAGGGCCTCGCCTTCCTGCAGCAGCACGAACGCGTCGATTTCGGAGTCGCCCGTGGATCCGACGTCCAGCTGGCGCAGTCGTTCGAGTGCCTGATCGATGTCGCCGGTCCGCATCGCGGTCTGGACGCGCAGCGCCTCGCCGATCAGCAGGTGTAGCCGGGTGTCGATCGCGCTCTCCGTGAATCCCTGGGACCGTCTTCTGTCGAGAAACTCCAGAGCGGAGGCGGCGACGGGCAGATTACCGGCGGTCAGGGCCGCCGCGGCACGAATGAGACCGGCGAACGGGTGTTCCACGACCCGCCGCGGTGCCCGTGCGAGAAGCCGGTCGACCGCCTCGCCGTGGCCCCCGATGATCAGCGACAACGACTTCTCGCCGAGTAGCGCCACGATTTCGTCGGAATTGCCGGCGTTGACCGCATGTTCGAGCGCCAGCAGCGCATCACCGAACTCGGAATGCCAGCGGGCCACGGTGAGTTCGAGTTCCTCGACCTCCACGCGGCCGATTCTGCTGATCTCGGCGCGAAGGTAACTTCGGAGCAGCGGATGGTAGCGGTACCGTGTCGGGTTCTCGGCGACCCGGCTGATCAGAAAATTGTGCCGTTCGAGCCAGGCCACCTTGTCATGGGCGTCGACACGACCGGTGAGTTTCTCGGCCAGTTCCACAGTGAACGACGTGGGCACCGAGGTCCGGAGAAGGAACTCGCGCATGTCGTCATCCTGGTCGCTGAGTACCTCTTCGATCAGATAATCCGCGACTGTTCGTCGATTGCCGGTGAACTCGGCGATCAGGCGGCTCGGATCGGGGTGATCTTCCAGAGACATTCCGGCCAGGCGGATGCCGGCGGCCCATCCTTCGGTGCGGTTCATCAGTGCCCCGAGATCCTCGGTCCCGAGATGCACGTCGTGCTCGGCAAGGAGGGCGGCCGCTTCTTCCGAGGTGAAGGCGAGTTCACGTGAGGTGATCGAGAACAACTTGCCGTCGAGACGGAGACGTTGCAACGCGAGTGGCGGCTCGAACCGGGCGCAGATGATCGTGCGGAAAGTCGGGGGCTGCCAACGGAGAAACGATTCGAGGTCGGCGAGCACCGCGGCGTCGAGGAGGAGATGGGCATCGTCGACGACGATCCAGATGTGCTCGCCGAGATCGTGCACCGCGGCGGAAAGGAGGGAGCCGAAATCGGCCGCCTCGGGATCCAATGCTGCGCAGGCACGTTGGAGTCGAGGATTTCCCGTCTCGATCAGTGCGCGCGCAACTGCATGGTGCAACGGACCGAGACAGTTGTGCCGCTCGTCGATCGTGAGCCACGCGATTGTGGGCTCGACGCCGACGGGAGCGTCGCCGGAGAGTATTTCCCGTGCCCAATCCGAGACGAATCGCGTCTTGCCCGAACCGGCGGGGGCGCACACCAGCGCAACCGGATGGGGATGGGTGGGATTCGTGAGCGCTTCGGTGAGTGCGGAGTGCAGACGGGCGCGGGCCACAGTGCGACCGACAGCACCGGACGGGATCCGAGTGCTCAGGTGGAATTCGCTGAGATGCTGTACTGCCGTCACACCGACACTGCCGTCACACCGACTCCACTCTCGCGTACCCGGGAAAACCGCCTTCGACAAGCACCCTCTTTCCGACTTATCAGTCCGATTCCGGAAGTTTACCGAGAAATAGCCTGGCTGCGGGGATGAACGCGTAACCGAAAGGTCACGGAGTGACGATCGGGAACGCGGGGTCGGGGGTGTCGATCAGCTCCGTAAGGGTGACGAGGGCCGAGGGATCGCCGCCCACCTCGATGCCGTCGAGTCCCCTTCCGCCGAGCAGTCCCAGCAACTGCATCTTGGTCAGCGTCAGGGTCACATCCGCATGTGCGCGTGTTCGGGGCTCGGCGGTCACGATGAGCGCACCGTTCGACAGCGTGGTCCGGTACCGGATCTCGGGATCGGTGAAGCGCCACTCCACGACAAGGGAGAGGTCCCAGGCCCGGGGTCCGTCGATTCGCAGAGCTATCGAGTCGAAGATCTGCTCGACGGTGAGGGCTCCGAGTATGTCGATGCTCGGGTCACTGATGGGAGGCGGAACGATTCCGCTGCGGAGCTCGAGTGCCCCCGTGAGATAGAAGTTGCGCCAAGTTGCGTTCTCGGCACCGTATCCGAGCGTGTCGTAAGCGCGGGCGAGTAGCTCCTTCGCCGCGGTGTCCGAGGGGTCGGCGAACACCGCGTGTGTGAGAAGTTGGGCGGCGAACCGCGGATCTCCGTTGTCGAGGTAGCGCTCGGCCTTGTTTCGAACTTCGTCCTGACCGCCCATGCATTCCACGTACCGGGTGGCGGCATCCTCGGGCGGGTGTTGCCAGAGCGACGACGGGTTGCCGTCGAACCAGCCCATATAACGCTGGTAGATCGCCTTCACGTTGTGGCTGACCGAGCCGTAGTAACCGCGTGCATGCCAGGCGGATTCGAGGGCCGGGGGCATCGGGAAGTTCTCGGCGATCTCGATGCCGGTCATCCCGGAGTTCAGCATTCGTAATGTCTGATCGTGGAGGTACTGGTAGAGGTCGCGTTGCTGTGAGAGGTACGTGACCACCCGGTCCCGGCCCCACGTGGGCCAGTGATGCGAGGCGAACGCGACATCGTATGCACCGTCGAACATCTCGATCGCCTCGTCGAGGTACCGCGCCCAGGCCCGCGGGTCGCGAACCAGGGCGCCGCGCAGCGTCAGCAGGTTGTGCAGATTATGAGTTGCGTTCTCCGCCATGCAGAGTGCGCGTCGGTCCGGGAAGAGAAAATTCATCTCCGCCGGCGCCTCGGTGCCCGGGGTGACCTGGAAGACGATGCGGATTCCGTCGACCGTCTCCTCCTGTCCCGTGCGGGTGATGTCGACGGTCGGCGGTATCAGCCCCGGATGTCCGGTCGACGTAATGGTTCCCAGCCCGGCCCCGAGGTGTCCGCAAGGGCCGGGCGGGAGCGACGACCCGTACATGTACGCGGCACGACGGGCCATCGCCGTCCCCGCATAGACGTTCTCGGAGACAGCGTGTTCGAGGAATCCGTCGGGCGCCATGATGGGCACATCCCCCCGGCCGTCCGGAAGGACCCCGGCCACACCGCCGAAATGATCGAGGTGCGAATGGGTGTAGATCACCCCGGTGACGGGACGATCACCGCGGTTCCGGCGGTAGAGGGCGAGGGCCGCTGCAGCGGTCTCCCGGGAGATCAGTGGGTCGATCACAAGGACGCCGGTGTCGCCTTCGACGATCGTCATGTTCGACAGATCGATTCCGCGCAGCTGATAAATGCCGTCGGTCACCTCGTAGAGTCCGTTCTTCGCGCACAGCTGCGACTGGCGCCAGAGGCTCGGATCGGCGGTGTCCGGGCAGTCGGCGTCGAGGAAGGAATATGCCTCCATGTCCCAGACCGGGCGGCCGTCTTCCGCGGTGACCGTGCATGGTTCGAGTCGGTCGACGAATCCGCGATCCGCGTCCTCGAAATCGGTTATGTCGGAAAAGTCGAGCGTCATGTCGCTTCCTTCTCGTCTTCGCTCCGAATGGCCTTGTTTCACGGTCCCATCCCCGGCCGCGTGGCCGCCTCATCCGTTACAGATGAGGATCACCCCGCACGGATGAGGCCGTCGGCGGGCGGACGGCGGACGATTCGACTGTTCGCAGACATACTTTCGAGAAAGGCATGGACATGACGAACACTCCGGAGTCCAGGACGACCAGTCCCGTGAAGCAAGGTTTTGCGGCGGGAACGTCCCTGGCAGCGGCGATTCTGCTGCTGACAGTGGGGGTTCTTTCCTTCCTCCAGGGCATAGCGGCGGTCGCCGAGGACGAGGTGTTCGTCGTCGGCATCGAGTACACCTACAAGTTCGATTTCACCACCTGGGGCTGGATCCACATCGTTCTCGGCGTTCTCCTCGTCGTCAGCGCGCTCGGCCTCATGACGGGTGCCACCTGGGCTCGGGTCGTAGCGATCTGCCTCGCCGCGCTCTCGATCATCGCGAACTTCCTGTGGCTCCCGTACTACCCGCTGTGGTCGATCCTCATCATCGGCCTCGACGTGGTCGTGATCTGGGCTGTCACAACCTGGGACAGTCGTCGGACCTGGGACGACACCGCCGTCCGCTAGACCTCTCTTCGACGAATACCGCCTGTGAGTGCACGTACTCACGGGCGGTTTCGTGGTGCTTGCCCGGCCCGCACACCCGAACGTGACCTGATCGAGATTGGATCCGCCTTCCCGCTGCCGAATCGCCGCTTATGTTGTCCCAGTAGTTATATTTGACACCATTTGTTACAGGGGCAACATCTGTCTCGTCGGCGACCGCTAATTCAAACAGGCAGGGGAGCCCATGAAACCGGTCCGATCAGCGTGCACTCTTTCCGCAGCCCTCGCCGTCGCGATGGTGAGCACCGTTTCGTTCGCGGGAACCGCGGGCGCGGCACCCTGCGGTGGGAGTGGCGGAGGCAGCAGCGGATTCGGCAGCAGCAGTTCCGGCACAGACCCCGACGGTCCGCAGGGTCCGCTGCCGGTCCTGTCCGGATCGACCCGGACTGTCGCATGGGTCACCGGTCCGGTCAGCGCAAACAGAACGAACACACGCTTCTCGATCTCCGGGACGGACCTCGGCATCATGTGGGACAACGGTGGCACCGGCGCCCAGAAACAGATCCTCTCGGCAATGGGCGACACGTTCGGCGACTGCAGTGTCGATGGCCAGCAATGGCGGCGCAACGTGTTGATGCGCAGTTCCGACGCCAACCTGGCCGACGGCATCACTGTGCCGAACCCGCAACCCGGCAATCTCTACGCCGGTTCACCGGTGACGGCGGCAGCGCCCAACTTCTCTCGCGAGATCCTTCCGAGCATCGGCGTCTACGGAGTGGAGGCCACCGTGGTTCCCACCGCCGGGATCTCGGTGGGCGGCACGCAGTACGTCAACTTCATGTCGGTGCGTGCCTGGGGGGAACCGGGGGTGTGGGATACCAACGCCTCCACCATCGCGACCTCGACGGACAACGGCGAGAACTGGATTCCGGTGGCGACCACCACGCGCGTGAACACTCCTCTCGACGTTCCGGGAATTCAGCAGCTTGCCTTGGGTAACAGCAACTTCCAGCAGCACGCGTATGTCAAGAACGGTGGCTTCGTCTACGACTACGGCACGCCCAACGGCAGATTCGGCCCTGCGCACGTGGCGCGAATCCCCGAAGCACAGATCCTCGACTTGGCGGCCTACGAGTACTGGAACGGCAGTGCGTGGGTGCTCGGTGACGCCGATGCGGCCACCCCGGTGTTCGGCCCCGAGGTCGGTGAGATGTCCGTGCACTGGAACGGTTCGAAGTACATCGCGGTGTACGGAAACGAGCGTCTCGGACGAATCGACATGCGTACCAGCCCAACCCCGGAAGGGCCTTGGTCCGAGCCGCGGGCCCTCGTCACGAGTTCGCAGATCGCCGGCCTGTACGCGCCGTACATCCACCCCTGGTCCACCGGAAACGACCTGTACTTCGTGGCCTCGCGATGGGAGGACTACAACATCATGCTGCTGCACACGACGATCGACTGAGACGTCGACCACACGCACGAGGGTGTCGGTGGACTGCGCGTGTCCGCATCAGGAACATCGATGACGCGGACATCGCCCGCGCCGTACATGTAAGGCGCCTTCATGCCAACCAGTGCACTCCGATTCGTCGTGCAGGGGGAGTGACGGTTGTTCCGGGTAATGCCAGTACCTTCCTCGATGGTGTCGCGCTACCTACGGTGAAGCCATGGGCACGACCGACCTGCGCACCGAGATCCGCGAGTTCCTCAGCTCACGTCGAGCACGCATCACACCAGAACAGAGCGGGCTGCCCCCCTACGGCGGCAATCGTCGCGTCAAAGGCCTACGTCGCGAAGAGGTCGCGCTGCTCGCCGGTGTCTCGGTGGACTATTACGTGCGGATGGAACGCGGCAACCTCGCCGGGGCCTCCGACAGCGTCCTCGACGAACTCGCCAGCGCCCTGCAACTCGACAACGCCGAACGCGACCACTTGCTCGCCCTCGCCCGCCAGTCACAAGCAAGCACAACCCGACGACCGCCCACACCACCGACCACGGTGCGACCAGCCGTCCAGCAGGTCCTCGACGCCATCACCGAGGCACCCGCGTGGATTCGCAACGGCCGCCACGACATCATCGCCATGAATCAACTCGCCCGCGCGCTCTACTCACCCGTGCTCGCCGATCCGCGCCGGCCCGCCAACACCACCCGATTCGTCTACCTCGGTCCCCACGCCAGCGAGTTCTTCGTCGACTACGACCAGATCGCCAAGGACGCCGCTGCCATGCTTCGCCTCGAGGCCGGCCGCAACCCTCACGACAAGGCACTGATCGCACTGGTCGGGGAACTATCCACCCGGAGTGAACTGTTCCGCCAGCGGTGGGCCTCCCAAGACGTCCGGTTCCACCGCAGCGGACGCAAACGGCTGCGCCACCCCGCAGTGGGCCAACTCGACCTCGACTTCGAAGCCATGGAACTGCCCTCCGAACCCGGCCTGCAACTGAACATCTACACCGCTGCCGCCGCCACACCC
>NZ_JBAQEO010000592.1:0-6140 GCF_049286785.1 Rhodococcus sp. (in: high G+C Gram-positive bacteria)
GGTCGCGACACCACCGACCGCAAGTTTGTGGGACGTGGACACCAGCACGGGAAGGGCGTGCTGGCGGAACAGCACGCGATGGAACCCCGCGGGTGCGACCAGCAGCATCGTCGAGGTCACGGACAGGGCGACCGTCACCAGATACACCGGCACCTCGAAGTCGGTGAGGTCCGCGAAGCGCTGCTGGAACGGTAACGTCAACAGGAACCCGGTGAGCAGTTGCACCCCGGTCTGCACGACACGGAGTTCCTGCAGTAGCCCGGACCAGTTTCGGTCCAGCCGTTGTGTTTCCGTCTCGTGGCGGGCGCGATAGTTCCACTCTTCGTCGTCAAGCGCCCTCGCGTCATCGTCGTCAGACATGATGCACCCGCCGTTCCTCGAGGTCGGTCACGCCGGTCTGTGGCGCACCAGCCACGAAGGCGGAGTGGGTCGAGGCCGGCCGATTCGCACTTTACCCGTCCGACCTGCAGGGAATGCCCGCTTCCCAGCCGCTGGCGGCCGCGCACCGGAGACAGTCTTACCCCTGTGATCGCGGTATCGGGGTACCTGCGAGGTCGACTGTTCGATCAGGCCGGCGGCAGATCGCAGGTGGTCGGCGACGGCCGCGTCGAAGATCGGGACGGAGCAGCGGTGAACGCTGACGAGAGAGTTGTCCGCGTTCCTGACCGCTGTCGGTCAGACCGGCCGATACGCGCGCTGGTGCGTGGATCGGCAATTGGTCGCGACGTTTCGTGCGCGGCGGTGGGGGTACCCGGGTGATGTGCCGGTCGACGAACAGCTCGGATGAATAACGGGATGTTCCGCCGGAACACTGATCTTGGTTAAATGGAATACATACAGGCGTAATGGATTTCGACAGCGAGTAAGACCAACCCAAGGTCCGTCGGCCATCCGTTCCGGTCCGGTCGCAAACCGCGCGGGGGCCATAGTGTTTCGGGATGCGCGATGATCGACGCAGTGACAGGGCTCCTCGCAAGGAGAAGCGCGCCGGTGGATGCCGGATCCGAACAGCCCGAACGAATCGATGACGACGCATCTGGCGGCGGTGTGGTGCTCCGCAGACTGCTCGCGGTGGCGACGTTGACACCCTCGCAGGCTGCCCTGCTCGTCACGGATGCGATGGATCAGCTCGAACTGGCGCGCAGCGAGGGCCGCTACCCGATCCGCTTCCGGGTCGATGCCGTGACGGTGTCCGAAGACGGTCGACTCACGATCGAGTGCGCCGGCAGTGGGGCGTCCTGTCATGAGATGAGCGATGCAATTGCCGGCCTGCTTCGAAGTATTACGACCAACTGTCGCGATTCGGCACTGGCGGACCGGTTACACGAATCGATCGCCGAAACAACAGATCTGGACGGTCTCGTGCAACGGGTCCGCCGCGCGGTCGCACCCGACGCCGACCCGGCCGAGGAGCGAAGGCGGCGGTGCCAGCTTGCCGAACTTGTCACGGTGGTGAGGGGACGCCCCCTGGGGGACGGTCGAGTAGTGGCGGATGGGGCGAACCTGCCGGGCCGGCCTGGCGTGGCGGCCGGATCCGCTCTCGCAGCGCATGGCTGGTATCCACCCGCCCGAAATGCGTGGCATCGCAGAAGCAGACGGCCATCGCGGCGCCGAGCCGCACTGGTCCTGATCACGGTGCTGGTACTCATCGGGGCGCTGTGGTCGGCCCCGCGGGCGTGGACGGAGCTGCGTCGGGGCTGGGACGCCGTCCTGAATCCGGTGAATCCATCGGGGCAGAATCAGATCAGCCCGGTGTCGCCGCCGCCACCTGAGCCCGCAGTCGTCCAGGACGAGTCCGCGACGGCGGGTGGAACGACGGCGCCGAAGTCTGTCCATGTCGGCGTCCCGGGCAGCGCGGGGCCGATCAGCCAGGTCACCGCCACCCTCGCAGACGGCGGGTGCATGCCCGGACAGGAGTGCACGATACGGGTCGACGTTCACTTCGACTCCGCGGCGAGTGTCGACACGGCGACCTGGAAACTGAATGTCTACGACCGATGCTCCGGCGACGTCCGCACCAGCACCGAAACCTCGCTGCCGATCCCGCCGGGCCGGCACCAGGTATACGGAATCAGCAGGGCGGCTCTTCCGGATGGCACCGCGCTTGCTGTCGCGGCGGTCACCAGCGCCCCGGCGGTAGTCGCTTCCGAGCCGCTGTTGCTACCCGCTGACAACGCCTCCTGCTGAGGCGCCGGGGACTGGGGGGATGCATGCTCGGGAGCCAGCGGGAATCCGATCCGTGGATCGTCACGGCGGCAGTCGTGCTCGTGGTACTGGGCTTGCTCAACCTGATCTCGACGGGGATGACGTCGCACGCCGTTCGCCATGTCCTCTATGCCGCCGCTGGTCTTGGCCTGATGTGGGTGATATCGCGCCTGCGTCTCGGTGACCTGCGCGGCTTCGGCTGGGCGATATTCACGGTAGCTACGGTGCTGCTGGCAGTTGTGCCGCTCGTCGGCGTCGCGACCAAAGGCGCTCAGCGTTGGCTGGATTTCGGTGTGTTCACCATTCAGCCGTCCGAACTCGTCAAGCTCGGTCTGGTGGTGGTCCCCGCCACCATGCTGGCCGGTGGGTACACCCTCGCACGGTTCGTGACAGCCTTGGCGATCGCGAGTGTGCCGGTCGCGCTCGTCGCGCTGCAACCCGACCTGTCGACGGCCGTGGTGCTCGCTGCGACCGCCGGATTGATGTTGATCCTCGCCCGGGTGCCGCTGCTGCCGCTGCTCCCGTTGTTCGCGGTGGGGTTCGCCTCGCTGCCCCTTGCGGTTCTCTTTCTCCGCCCCTACCAGCTCGAACGGGTACACGTGTTCCTGTCCAGCAACGCCGACCCCCAAGGGGCGGGTTGGGCACAGTTGCAGGCGGACATCGCGATCGGCAGCGGTGGGTGGTGGGGTCTGGCGCGCGACCCGCTGTACGACCTGCGGGCCGACTACCTGCCCGAATCGGAGCACGACCTTGCGTTCGCGAGCCTCGTGTACGGGTGGGGCCTGATCGCCGGTCTCGCAGTCGTGGTGGCCGTATCGGTCATCGTGTGGCGGGCTGCACTTGCCGCCCGAGTGTCCAGGACCCGGGAGGCTGCGCTCGTCGCGGCGGGTGTCGGCGGGCTGTTCGGAATTCAGGCGGTGGTCGCGACCGGTGCGAGCCTGTCGCTGCTGCCGCAGACAGGGATGCCGATCCCTCTGTTCAGTTACGGGGGAACGGCCGCACTCGTCGGATTCGTCGGGATCGGGCTGGTGCTCGCGGTGCGTCGGGATGGTGTCGAGCGGCCGCTGTGGGCGCCGCCGCCCAGGCAGCGCCGCCGACCGAGAGGTATGACGGCGGGGTCGGTCACAGTGACGGCGTCACTCGTCGTGATGGCGGTGTTCGCGTGGCAGCTGCAGAGCGATCGGGGCGCGCAGTTGCGTGCGATGAGCGATGCGCAGATGACGCGCTGCATCCGCTTGCCCGCCGAGCGCGGTCAGATCCTCGACCGCAACGGCGTGCCGCTCGCGATCAACGTCGTCGAGTACACCGTAGCGGTGGTTTCCCTGATGTTCGACGACAGCGACGCGGCCGCCCGCAGCGAACTCGCTGCGCTGCTCGGCATCACACCGGACCAGCTGACGGACACCTTGCGGAGCGGGGGCGCGGAGCTGCAGGTTGTCGTCGGAAGGGTGACGGCCGAGCAGGCTCGGCGGATCGTTGACGCTCGACTCCCCGGGGTACTCGTTGTTCCGTCCGGCCGCCGGTACTACCCGCACGGCGCGATGCTCGGCCCTGTCCTCGGCCACGTCGCGGTTGCCGACCAGGACGATATGGAGCGCTGGCCGCACCTCGCGCTCGGATCACGGGTCGGCAAGGCGGGACTCGAACGGCAGTACGATGCGCTACTGCGAGGCAGTGACGGCAAGCAGTGTATGTATGTCGATCCGACCGGGCGTCCGATGGCCACGGGTGAACGGGTCGACCCAGTGCGAGGCTATGACCTGCGGCTGCACCTCGACATCGGCTTGCAGGACGTGGCCACCACCGCGCTGACCGAGGCGGTGCGCACCAGCAAGGGTGACGTGGGCGCCGCGATCGTGATGGACGCGCGCACCGGTGCGGTGCTGGCGCTGGCCAGCGTGCCCGGATTCGACGACAACGTCTACGGTCCTCCGGCCGACCTGGTGGCGCTGGCCGCCCAGACTCAGGCGCCGGGAGCGATGCTCAACCAAGTCACCCAGACTGCGGCACCGCCGGGCTCGACCTTCAAGATCGTCGTCGCCGCGGCGAACAGCGAGTACCCGGTCCTGCCGTCGGAGACGGTCATCGACACCGGCGCCGCCTACAACTACGGGGGGCAGACTTTCCGGAACTGGCAGCCGATGGGACCGCACAACCTGGTACAGGCGATCCAGTGGTCGGACAACGTCTACTTCTACAAACTGGCCGAACTCCTCGGCCCCGAGCGGATCGCCGCGGTCGCCGACCAACTCGGAGTAGGCCGGCCATCGGGGATCGACCTGCCCGGCGAGACCGAGGGTTTCCTGGGGACGCCGGAAACGGTCGGAAGTATCGGGGCCACCTGGTATCCCGGATCCACTCTATTGATGGGCATCGGTCAGGGCACTGTCAGCGCGACCCCGCTGCAGGTGGCGCGCTGGACGTCGGGCATCGCCACGGGCGCGATGGTCACACCGCAGCTCGCGGCGGGGTACGGGTCGGCGGAGGTCATCCCGATTCCCACGGCGGAACCGGTTCCGTTGCCCTTCGCGGACCGACTCGACCCCGTGCGCGCGGGGATGCGGGCCTCCGCTGCGGGTGGCACGGCCGGACAGCTCGCCGACCTGCCGGTGCCCGCGGGTGCCAAGACCGGCACGGCGGAGGATCCGTCGGCACCCGGGGAAGGTCTCAATGCCTGGTTCTCTGCGGTGGCGCCCTTCGACGCCCCCGAAATCGTGGTGTCGGTGCTGGTCCGTGGCGGTGGTTTCGGGTCGGCGACGGCCGGTCCCGTGGTGAAGAAACTCCTCGAACGCTACTTTCCGCGACCGTCCGGCGTGGTGCCGACTCCGTGATCATGCGTTGTATGCGGCGACCACTTCAGGGTGCACGAGACACGCCGTCGCGCCTTCGGCGACGCACGTGAGCGGGCGTTCGGCCGACTTCGCCGGAAACCCGAAGGACTCTTCGAGCACTCGCGACAGACCAGGCAGCATCGCCCCGCCTCCGATGACGAGCAGCCCTTCCGACATCACGTCACCGATCGCCTGGGGAGGAAGGTCCTCCAGGCACTCGGTCAGTGTCTGCACAATTCCAGTTGTGGTCGGCCGCAACGCATCCACGATCTCCTCGGTTTCGAGTGTGACCAGACGTGCACGG
This sequence comes from Rhodococcus sp. (in: high G+C Gram-positive bacteria), assembly GCF_049286785.1. Lineage (GTDB taxonomy): Bacteria > Actinomycetota > Actinomycetes > Mycobacteriales > Mycobacteriaceae > Rhodococcus_F. The sequence continues at coordinate 5,341 of NZ_JBAQEO010000592.1, forward strand.
CCGGTCACGGCGTCACGGCCCTCCACGACGAGGGACTGCCCTTCGCCGGTCTCCGGTGCGCCCAGCTTCGCCCGCTCGGCGGTGAGCTCGCCGACAACGATCTTGCGCTCTTCGCGCAGGTACTGGTATAGGGCGTTGGTCAGCTCATCACCTGCGAGTCGGCAGCTGCGGTGGGAGAGAATGCCGCCGAAGCAGACGGCGGTGATTTCCGAAGTGCCGCCGCCGATGTCGACGACGAGGTGCGCGCGGGGTTCGAGCGGATTGATCCCGCAGCCGAGGGCCCCTGCGACCGGGTCCGGTACCAATCCCACTTTCCGCAGGCCGGCCTCGTGCCCGACCTCGAGCAGTGCGCGACGTGCGAGCGGGGTGGCGCCTGCGGGAACCGCGATGACACCCTTCGGCCGGACACCGTATCGCCTGGCCGGGAAGACTCGTCTGATGACAGCGGTGACGAATGCCCGGGCGGAGTCGAGGTCGACGATCACCCCGTCGCCCATCGGTCGAACCGCCGTGATCCCGATAGGAGCACGGCCGACGAGACAACGCGCATCCGCGCCGATGGCGAGAGCGCGATGTGGATCCTTTGTTCGAACCAGCATGAAGGACGGCTCGTTCAGTACGATTCCGTCGTCGGGGGTGCCGACGACAGTGTTGGCAGTTCCGAGATCGATCCCAAGTCCACCCACGTCGGCCTCCGAAAAGGATTCAATCGAGACCATTTCGATGGTACGCAGCGGCACCGGCGTTCGGATAGATATCGCGGTGACTTACCAAAGAGCCAACAGGTGAGGTACCTCGAT
>NZ_JBAQEO010000593.1:0-15055 GCF_049286785.1 Rhodococcus sp. (in: high G+C Gram-positive bacteria)
GAACGCATGACCGAAGATTCCGCCCTTGTGGATCTGATCCGGCCCATCATCGGTCCGGTCGAACTGGTGAACACTACCTGGACAAGTTGGCGCCTCGACGGGCTCTGCGCCCAGTCCGATCCCGACCACTTCTTCCCCGAACCCCGAGGAGTCAGCGGCGCCAGGGCAGCCAAGCGGATTTGTGGACGCTGCCCGGCAACCGCCGAGTGCCTCGAGCATGCACTGAGAACCAACGAGCAGTTCGGGGTCTGGGGCGGCACTACAGAGGGCGAGCGTCGACGTATCCGCTCCTCCCGCCGCGCCACCGCGGCGGCGTCATGACCGCCGTCCATCAGTTCACCCCGGACCGCAGCGGTGGACACGGAAGGTTCTGGGGTCGTGCAGGAGAGCGTCTGTCGGAAGAGGAACTTCACCGTCGTCGCACCGCACGTGCCTACCGTCGCAGCCAGGAGCAGCAGATCGCCGAGGAAGCCGAGCAGGCCGCTCACCGGGGGTGGAGGCTCGGGCTCGTCGCGCCGTGGCGCATCACCACGGCCCTCGACGCAGGAAGCCACAAAGGACCTGAAGTCGACATCGCTTGTGGGACAAAAGAACCTGCAGTCGACGAATGGGAAGCCGGAACCCGCTACCCGACGTTCGAGCAACTCAAACTCCTCGCCGAACTCACCGGCTACCGCGTCGATTGGTTCATCCACACCGACGAACCCGTCGACGTCCGCCAGACCACGATGTGGGGGCACATGAGCAAGCGGGAACGGCAGCGATGGAGGGAACCAGTGCTGATGTTCACTGACGACGCGGTGGCGAACTGCCCCGGCACCGCCGACTGCCTCGCGACTCACCTGTTCTGACGATTCTCGCGAGGCCCGAACTGCTCGAAAAGAACAGTAAGGCACAAGAGTTGGTGCGCAACAGTACGAACAGTGATCTGACCAAGGATCGCACCACCGGAAAACGCGGTCTTGAATCGCGTAGATAGCCCTGAGCGCAAGGCGGTCCAGGACTGGTGTGGATTCGATATTGCTCGCAGTAATAGGCAGGGGACCATCCCGCCGACGCTCGATGAAACCGGGAAGGGTAAACGCATGGCGTCTGCATCAGAAATCGCCGGATACACCTACAAGGCCGAAAACTATCGCCCCGAGAAGCTGGTCGAAGTATTGATCGCGGAAGGCGCTGCGAGCCCGGGCGCTCGCGGCATGTCCGTCGAGGATGTCCTCGATCAGATCGCCGGCGCCAACGCGATAGACCGGCACGACGAGCGCTCTTTCGACAGCTCGGAGTTCCCGAAGGTGATCCTCGTTGGCCAGAGCACCGAAGCTGACGACTGGTACGCCGCCTGATATTCCGATTCGCGACGACTCAGGCCCTGGTGGTGCATCCGCCTGGGTCTGCGGTCTTTTCGGAAAATGTATTCCGCGCTACATATTCACCGCCGAGCCAGCACAACAAAGTTGCGACAAGGACGAGACGGGCTATCCGCGCGGCGATGGAGTCTCGGTTTACAAGGCGCCGGACGGATCCACCGATGTTAGAGGCGTTGCCGGACGAGATGGTCGATCCATGCGGCAATGGCTTCGGGGCCGAAGGCAACAGTCGAGATCCGCAGGGTGGCGGCGGTAAGGGGTGGAGTCTGGTCGTAGGCGGCGATCCGCTCGTCGACGTCGCCGGTGCCGCGTGCGGTGATTCGTTCGATGGCGACGTCGCGGGGGCACCATAGTTCGACGACGGTCCAGGAGACGTCCGGTGCTGAGGTGGTGACGGCGGCGATGGCGTCGGGTTGCCCGAGGTGCAGGACGGGGATCAGTGAGGCGTCGATCATGTGGTCGAGGTGGGGTCGGTCGGTGGCATAGGTGGACGAGTAGCGGTCGTTTCGCCAAAGGACCGCTCCGGCGGCGGTCAGCGCGTCGATCGTCTCGATCGTGGTCATCCGATAGCCCTGGGTGCGGCCAGGGCCAGCCTTGAGGCGTTGGGCGAGCTGGTAGGCGGGGTCGAGGTGTGTGAGAGCCGTGGTGACGGTGTCCTTCCCGGCGCCGGGTGGGCCGTAGAGCAGGACGGCTCGTGACGTCATGCCGTGACACCTACGCGGGACAGAAAGGCGCGTGCTTGATCTTGTAGGGGGTCGGAGTCTGGGTCGTTGACGATGACGGTGTGGTCGAGCACCGGGGTGAACGTGGTGTCGATGCCGGCGATGTAATCGTCCCAGTGAGCGAGTTTCCAGCTGTCTCGGCCTGCGCCACGGCGGCGCAGGTACAGCTGCATTGTTTCGGGGGAGCAGTGAACCCACAGAATGTGGGTATCGGCGCCTTGCGCGTTGTAGTGGGCGAGGGTGCGGGCGGCCCAGTGGGGGTCGGAGAACTCGCGCAGGTAGGGGGCTGTGGCGATGACGGAGGTGCCGCAGGCGATGTTCTCGTCAATGGTGCTGGTGAGGGCTTCGTACTCGCGGGGGCGGATAAGGCGCAGGTACTCCTCGGATTCGCGGTCGTCGTAGGACCGTCCGAGGGTTTCGAGTGCGGCTTCGACGACGGGGCGGGTGATGGTGTCTTTGTCGATGATCGGCCAGTGGGTCAGGCGGGCGATGATCCGGCCGAGTTCACTTTTGCCGCTGCCTGCGTAGCCACCGATGAGCATGACGTGGGGACGTTGTGCGCCGGGGTTGCGGTGCGTGACGGCGTGGCCGCTTCCGTGCATGGCGACGATTAGGCCGGAGTCGACGAGTTGGCCGAGGGCCTGGGTGATGGTGCCGCGGCTGACCGCCCATTGTTCGGCGAGGTCGCGACTGGATGGGAGTAGGTCGCCGGGTTGGTAGACGCCTGCGTCGATGTCGGTGCGTAGGGCTTGGGCGATCTCCCTGTAGCGGCTCCGTCTGTTCATCCTGTCGCTGTTCCTGTCCATTGTTTCAGTGGTCCTGCCACTGTCTGTTGGTGGTCTTCAGTGGTCGTTGAAAATGAACCGTACCAGGGGATACGTGCCCTGTCGTCGTGCGTGCCGTCGCCGCCAATCGGGGTCAGGTCTGGGTATGCGGGTCGGTCTGCGCGGTTGACAGGGGTGTGATCGCCCTATAGAAAAGACCACTAAGAGACCACTTAAAGACCACTGGTCACGACTGGATGAGTGTGAGGGGAATTCGGAGATGGACACTCGGCCCTGGTGCTACGACCACATCGAGGACTACGACCTTGACCGCAGCACTCTCTCGAAGGTCCTGATCGCCCGCGCCGCCTGCCTGAGCTGCCCGCGCCTACGCAGATGCCGTGCCGACGCCGCCGAACTCCGCGCTGCAGGCACCCCACCTCTCTCCCAGGTGCTCGGCGGAGTCGCCTACGGACACGACGGCAAACAGCGTGACGGCCGCGACCTAGTCAACTACTTCAACGGGCGCAAGCCCGAAAGGCCGATACCGAAGGACATCAGTCAAGCCAGCTGACTCATCACAGATCCGGCTCCCCCGGTGCCAGCCCGGGGGAGTCACCCATCCCACCTCAGGAGGAAGCCCGAATGTCCTACAACGTCCACGCCGCCAAGGTCGGCGATCAGGTCCGCGTCACAGAGCCCGGCCGCGAGCCTCTCGCGATGACTGTCTGGCTCATCACCCCGGCCGGATCTGACGGCCGCGCATACTCCGCCGGCCCGAAGATCCACGCCCACATCCGCCCTGGCGGATACGCCATCACCTTCGACGGCAACAGCTATCACACCCCACACGTCCACCCCGCCTGAACCGGCCCAGAGTAACGACACGGATGACAATCAGATCTGATCCATGAAAGGAAACCCGTGCGTGTCACCCGCACCCCTGCAGCCGATCTCGCCGTCGACGACACCATCGACCTCAACCCGCCACTGACCTGGCTCCGTGAGAACGCTGACGGTCCCGTCGACGGAATCACGCTCGCCATCGACATCGCCGCATTCGACTACGCCACCATCACCGCGATCGACAACAAGGGCCACGACGTCACCGGCGAACCCGTTGTCGTCATCCGCAACACGATCTACGACATCGCCGTACCGGCTGCCCTCGCCATCCCTCGCATCACAGATTGAAGAAACGGGCCCAGACCGAACGTGAATCCGCCGTCCATCAGCCGCGAACACCATCGCAATCCAGTCACGAGCGCTGAACTGTGAATTCTGCGCCACGTCCACGGTCTACCCATCTCGGCGCCGGCCTCCCGAATCGTTTGGGTAATCCGCCGCGAATTCCTCTTCAAGTATTCCAAGATATGGCTGCGAAATAAAGAGACAGAAAATGTTAGTGTCCTCGCGGTCATAAAAGTCTCTGCACAGCAATGGTGATATCTCCGAGAGGAAAAAAAGAATTGTCCTTCGATGCCTGGATTGACACCCTCGTAGAAGAAAAGGGATACAACCTCGAATACCGGTTCGAGGTCCCCGGCGCAGGGGGAGTGGACAGCATCCCCCTCGGATTCGTCGTCGACGGATGCAAACAGACCGTGCCCGAGGAACGGGCGAAGATCAAGACTGCACTGGTCAACCTGGACTTTCGTGGAGGCGACCTCCTCGACTACTTCGGGCACCTCGCCAAAGCCCTCGCCATCTGACCGGTACCTGCGTGAAAGGCAACTACATGAGCGCCACCTACGCACTCTGTCACCGCTGTGCGACCGCGATCGTCAACGACGACTACAGTGCATTCGACTTCGACGCCTCTGAACTCGCCGATGAACGTGTGAGGCCGTTCCTGGCAAAGGCCGGGAACATCGTCGTCAACATCGACGAGACCGAAATCGACGGAGAATGCGACGCATGCTGCCAGGAGATCGACGGCCACGGCCACACCGCGGAACCTCAGTGATCTGGGATGGCCGCACGTGAGGGTCGGAGAGAATGGATCGACCGGGTCTCGATGAGGCCAGTCAATAATTCTGATGAGGGCAATGTAAATGGCGAGCAAGGAGGCCCATAAACGGTGCAGTGGAATTGCTCGCCCAGTACGGGATGAGATGATGCCGCGTAACCGAGTCGGCATCGACAACGAGGCGCAGGGCCTGGTGGTTCCCACTGGTCCCGCCGAGGTTCCATAGCCGTTCAGGACCCGTGTGAAACGTGCACCTGAATCCCAGGCCTTGTATGCCGCTGCTGGTCGACGCTTCGAGGCGTAGCACATTCAGTGCTACGTTTCGGACATGGAGAGAATCGGGATCCGGGAGTTGCGGCAGAACGCTAGCCGCTACATCGACAAGGTCAAGTCCGGTGCGGTCATCGAGGTGACCGAGCGCGGTACCGCGGTGGCCCGCCTCGTCCCTCTCGACGCTGGAGAGGACATCCGGTCTGCCATGATCGCGCGCGGTGAGATCGCGCCGGCGGCTGCCCGGCGGCGCCCCCTGGTCGTCGCTGACCTTCCGGCCGGCGATCTCACTGAAGTACTCCAAAGGGCACAGGGTGTGCGGTGATCTATCTCGATTCCACCGCGATGGCGAAACTAGTTGTGAGGGAACCTGAATCGTCTGCGCTGGTGGAGTGGATGAATGATCGACCGAACGTCCCTCTCCTCACCAGCGTCGTCGGCAGAATCGCGCTACTCCGCGCAGCAAGTGAAGAGTCGGACACGTCCGGCGCCCGGGCGCGCGCCTTCCTCACCTCCGTCGACGTCGTCGCACTGACACCTCAGATCGCCGAGTTCGCAGAAACGATCGCCGCTCCCCTACCTGCTGATGCGGCGATCCACCTGGCCACGGCGTACCTGCTCGGCCCGGTAGACCTGACCCTGTGCACGTACGACGAACACCTTGCCCGTGCCGCAGTTCATCTCTCGATCGACACGGCCACACCATCCAACGTCGACTCTCCCCGCCCAGGTGGGAAGTCGTGAGTATGCCCGGCACGCTCCCGAATCCGACGCCGGACCGGTCGGCGCTCGACGACGAGCGACTCATCGCTCTGCGCGAAAACGCAGCGTCGCACCGGCACCGGTTCGTGGATCCGACTCGGGTCGGTCCAGTTCAAGCGGTCGTCGCGCAGCTCCCACACGCGTGGGTCAGCCGAGTCCTCGGCCGTGAAGTCACAAACCCGCGGACGGTGCCGTGGGGTCAGATGATCGTTCTTGCGGACGCTGCGGTCCTCGACGGTCTGCATCTCGAGCACCTGTCGGAAGGTGTTCACGCCGCAATGACCGATCAGCTCCAACGTGAGCGCGCGGAGCAGCGCACCGGCGGGCTGGAGCAGCGAACGCGCTGGAACACACTGTGTGCACAGTTGCCGGTCGAGGTGTTCGTGGGGCTCAACTGGGCATTCGGCTACCAGAATGGCAGCAACCGCGGCCGCAGCCACATCGTGGTGCAGCAGTTCCTGAACCACGGTCGTCTTCACCGGGCAGCGCGCACCGCGTTGTGCGAGACCCCGTCGCGCAATCGCACGGGACCGCGGGGGCTCGACCCCCTGCGGGCGCTCGATCGCGGCCCGGATCAGGCAGTCGGACCGGGCGATGCCGATCGAATACCCGACTGCTCCCGGTGCCTGAAGATCGCGCACGGCCTCGTTGGCAGAAAAGCGTTGGCGCAGTGACACGGCAGGGGCCTCCTGATGAGTTCGTCGCGTCGTGCGATGTCCTTGTGGGTGACTACCTCCAGATCACACGGACGCGTCCGATGGCCAGGGATCGCACCTCCGATGAAGGATTCGCACGGGTGGAGCGAGTCGAGCACATCTCGGCGGGTGAGGCCTTGGACGCCCTCACTCCATCGCCCTTTGGTGACCTTCCGACCCCGGTTCTCTGGTGCCAAGGAGTGCCAGGTCCCATCATTGCCGAGCACGGTGACGTGTTCGTCCTGTCCCAGCCTCGATCGGACCGCATCGCTCACGATCTTGCCCATCCGTTCTGGACGAGTGCGCAGCACAGGCTGTTCCGCTGCGGCAAGTCCGCCGGGTTCAACCCACCATTCGAGAGTCGAGTTCCACCGGCCGGATCGCAGCTCGTCCGAGAAAGCACAGCTGCGTCGCCGACCAACGCGACCGTGTTCCGTAAGTCGGCATCGGCGATGCTCGTCGGCGACTACCTCCGTGTTCATGGCGGTCGGTACCCCCTCCAGGACAGGACGTTTGACGAGGGATTCTCCCGGATCGAGGCCATCCGCATCGTCGACGCTGCCGACGCACTCGTGATCTTCGCTGACACGGCGTGGCACGGCGACGTCGTCACGATCTCCGTCTATGGGCTTCGTGGAACGCTGCTGCTCCGCGCGCAGGACGAGGTCGATGTGTTGGCCTTCGTCAATCCGGAGCGAGCCGCATTGGACGTACGCGACCCGTGGGCGACTGGACCGATGCTCGGGCTTTCCGCTTCCCGCCGGCGTACCGCCGATGAAATGGAACTCGCACGGAAGGTCGACCATGCACATCGACCGGAGGTTGACGAATCCGCGTTCTACTCTTCGATGTACAAGAATCCAGACGAGCGACGGCGCGCGGTGGAAAGCAAGATTGGACTGCGCATGGTTCCGCTGTCGGCGCTCCCGTGGCCGCACCGTCAATATCAGTGCGCGTTCGCGATCGCCGCCGGCAAACAGTTGGGCCGGTACGGGGATGCTCAGGCCGCTCACGCGGCAGGATTCCTATCCCCAGATGGTCAGGACACGATGAAGTCGTGCCGGTACCACGAGCCCCGGTGGCTGCTTGTCTCCAAGATCGTCGCCGACTGCTGGGACCAACGGACCCAGACCCTGCCCGGCGTAGCCGACCATCCGCTCTACGCAGACTTGCCCACCGACGACCGGGAGGCCCTGTCGAGCCTGACCACCGATCCGATGGTCTGGAACGACGGCGCAGACGCGATCGCCAACGGGCAGCACCGGCTGTGCGCCATGCGCGCAGCCGGAGTGACCCATAGCATCGTCGATGGCCAGTTCCTGCCCGACACCGACTACGGCCGCGGCACGTCGGCCGTAGAACACGCCCGGGCAACGCTCGACGATCGCCGACGGACGCAGATCCGTGTCATGAACACCGAACAGATTCAGCGGGCCCATGCCGAGGCGACAAGGAACGGCCACACCCTGACCGATAGCCAGGCCCGAGAGTTCGCACTCATTCTCGAGGCGGATTTGGAAGCCAGTGAACGCATGGAAGAGCTGTTCCTTGCCGGTCTGCTCTCACCCGAGACACTCGCGGCGGCGGCGAGCAAGGCATGGAAGGGAAAGCCCTACGACAATGACGTCCGAGATGAGGTGTGGCGGGAGATGTTCCGCATCGCGGGATTCACGAAGGACAATCGGCGGGCACGCCGCCCTCTGCTGCCGGTCACTCTGTACCGGGGCGCGGGCGTGGAGAACCGTGAGGGCCTGTCGTGGACGACTCTGCCCGGGGTGGCCCACTACTTCGCCCAGAACCGGCAGCGGGTCCCCTTCACAGGGATGGTGTGGACTGCGAGAGTGCCGGCAAAGCGGATTCTGGCCCGGCCCGCTACTTTGATGAGGGTGAGTACGTCGTCGACGCTGTTGGTATGAAGATGCGGGTGATGGACGAGGACGAGGTGCGGCGGCATCGAGACTTCGGCCGCTGGCAATAGGGCGGCGGTTCGGTGCCACAGGTCCAGCACGTAATGGGTCCATAGTCGTGGGCGCCTTTGTGTTTCGTGTGCGGCATGGGTCAGCCGGGCGCAGTCGCCAGGACCGGGGCCGGGGCCGACTGAACCCTGGATAGAACGATCCTCACGACGCGAGCGCAGGAGACGCTGAGTGGCAGTCCTTGGCCGTGCAACATAGGCCGACAACACCGAACGAATGGAGCTCAATCATGGAAATCTTCGTGCTCGTAATGGTCGTCGTCGTCATCCCCTCTGCCTATCTCGTCCTCAAGGGCACCTTGGCTGGCGGATATGTACGCACCGGCCGACCGCATGCCCAGGACGCCGGTGCCAGCAATGGGACCGTGGTAGGCGATACGGGTCATCCCAACTGCGGAAGCAACGGTGAAGGTGGTGACAGTGGCAGCTGCAACTGACCGACCTGCCACCGCGACAGCATTGCGCCACCTTGTACGGGGTGCGGAAGGCCGCGGGCGAAGAGGGGCGCTAACGGTATTGGGAACCCCTGTTTCTGTCAAGAGCTCGGGGCGTTCGAACACATCGACTTGGTGGGGTTGACGAGGGAATCGCCAGCCCGCATCTTTTGTCCGGGTGCCAGCGCAACTCGCCATGAATCCAAGCGGCATCTGGGGCGATGACGTCCGGCCGTCCCGCAGGGCGATCGACGAACGCACACGCACCGCCTGCGGGCGCGGGCGGTCAGGCGGATTTCGCTGAGACCATGGACCGCAGCTTCTCGATGAACCTGGGGAAGTGGGGATCGAATCGCCGCGGATCGCTGTCGAGAACTTCGTTCACCGTCCACCACCGACCACCGCGAAACTCGTCAGGGTCGAGGATGAACTCGGTGTCGCGGTTAGCGGCTCCTACATACCAGAGGCTGACGTCGATGTGACCGTTGTCGACTCCGACGGTGGTTGTAACCGTGAGGAAGAGGGGTTCGGAACCGGCGATACTGAAATCAGCATCGACACCGAGTTCTTCCCGAATTTCCCGACGTGCCGCCTCTGTGGGGTGTTCGTCGGGCTCGACATGGCCACCGGTCGGGAGCCACCGTCCCGCGTTGATATGGTCGACGAGGAACACACTCAGATCCGTCGGGTCCACCACAACGATGTAGGACACCAGATGACGTGGCGGCGTTGCCGGCTTGGCCCGCCGGAAGATGTCGTCGGTACTTGCGATCCAAGACAATGTGTCCGCGCGGTGGTCTCCCTCGAGGTCGTCGAGGGGCTGAAGGGCGGAGATCAGGTTGTGTACGGATCGGACAGTGGTCTGCATCGGTCGATCATGGCAGCGACCACCGACATGACAGTGCGAGCGTCGTGGCCCGCATACCGATCGGCTACCGGTCGATCGCGTCGCTCAGCTGCCTTTACCTAGCGAGGTCCGGTCGGTCCTCGTTGGGGGTCGTGGGCAGGAAGTCTCACAGGTCGTTGGGTGACCAATGCTGAGGTCCGCGCACTCTGACAGTCGCATCGGCGGCAATATCGATGGATGCCTGGATCAAGTCGTCAAACTCGACTTCCTGACCTTCAACCAAGCCGGGGAGACATAGCATCCGGCGTTGTCCTTCCTTCAGCCGACGACCCGACGCCCATCGTGGCCACCGCAACGTCAACGCTGCGGCGGCTGTCCGTCCCGGCGCCGTTCGAAGACCTGCTTCCCCGCGGAGGCTACGACGGACTGGGCGAGGGGTACGGCCGTGTCACGGCGGTGCAGCTCGACGTCGCTGCCACCGGCAAGGGAAGTCAGCGCCGAAGTATCCGCATGGAGATACGGCCGGATGCTGGCCGCGTCACCTGGAGAGCGGCTCCTACGGCCGCCCGCGCAGCCCAGCCGGTGTTTAGGAGTGCATTGTGCTCGGCACGGAGCGCTGGGTGGAGCAATGGCCGGACCACCCCGTGATCAGGGTCTTCAATCCGCCGAGAAGAGTTCTCGTAGACATCGGACGGGCGCTACCCCTCGGGCGAGGCGGCCAGCAACGAGCCGACCGGGTGACACTGCGCGTGAAAGCTGCGGCGGTCAATCTCACCGGACTCATGCCCGCCCTGCAGCACTGTTGGTTTCAACTCACTTCTCTGCACTAGTCAAGCCGTGAGCTGGTGGACAAGACAACACAACGCGATGGCCGGCGGACCAGCGCTGAAAACTGGACGGAACTAGCACGTCCGCGCCACGCTGGCTCCGTCCACCATCAGTGCCGTACGTTCTCGGGGCTAGATTCCCATCGACCGTGCGATCGCGGGTCAGTAGTTGTGCAGGTCGTCCGGCCAGTCGCCCCCCATGAGTGGGAGTGCCGAAGTTTCACGAGTTCGGTAGACGTACAGGAGGCTTGTCGATCTGTTCGCGGAGAATGTCACCGTGGCCTGCGTGCCTGGCGAACTCTTGGATGAAGGTGAGCAGCGTCCACCGCATGCTGACGTTTCACTCGCGCGGATTGCCCTTGGTGTCGTCGAGGTCGAAGCGGGACAAGATCTCACGTGATCGTTGGCTTGCGCGCTCGAATTCGGCGATGACGTCTGTGCGGCTTGAGTGTTCGGCTGTGGCCATGAACATAACTATACCCCCTTACGCATGATATGTCAAATGTAAGGGGGTATAGTCACGCGCGTGATCCAATTTCTGTCGTTGGGCGAGTTCGCCGACCGTGCCGAGCTGGCATTCGACACTATGAAGAAGTACCGAAAACTCGGGCTCCTCCCACCCGAGGAGGGCGAGGTCGGCAGAAATCGCGGCTGGCTGCCCGAGTCAGCGGACCACTGGATTGGCAACCGCCCCGGACGCGGCACTCGGACCGACCTCGACGACTCACGGCCACCACGTCCCACCGTCCTGTGCATTCATTTTCTGTCCCTGCGGGAGTTCGCCGATCGTGCCGGGATACCCCTGGGCACCATGACGACTTACCGAGAACGCGGGCTCCTTCCGCCCGAAGACGGCCAGGTCGGCAGAAATCGCGGCTGGCTACCCGAAACAGCAGATCACTGGATTGGCAACCGCAACACCGGGTGAGCCAGCCAGCGACAGGGCTGGACAGCTCGCATGTGTCCGCAAACCGTGGGACGTCGAGATCCAGAGCGCTTCGCAGAGCCCGGGACGGCACCGCTGCGTCCACAGGCCTCACCATTTTCTACGGCATACGGGAGCGTCACACCGATGTGGGTGCCCAGACGACAAATCCATCCTGGGCACCCACACCTTCACCTACACCCTCCGCATCGACGGCTCGATCAGCGAGGCCACCGGGGGCAGGCCGGAAAGGTTGACGCGCATGGGTACACCCTCCGAGATCGCCGGACGGGCAAACTCCGGCTTGTGGTGACCGCGGAAGTCACCGCTTCCATCGGCGACGAAACATACTTTTCAGTCTTGTTACCCAATTGAGACATTCATTCCATGCCACAACCGTTGGATAATTGCTTACTGTAACTATCGGTCGCCATTCACGGCTTGCTCTCAGAAAACACACAGCAGGTGGTGGCCCAGCGCATTCGCGAAATACCGAAAAAGATCGGTGGCTGATTTGAATGAAACTATCTTCTGGCAAGTCAAGGTCGCGGCGTCGCCTTACGATGACGAGGCTGTCGGCGTTCGTTATGGCCGCAACTGTAAGCGGAACTCTCCCGTCAATCGCGCACGCTGACAGGTGGATCGGTCCCTATATTGTCGGTGGGGCTATCGAGGTCGAGTACGACCAAGCCGGAGGATGGAACGCCTTCGGAAATCCGATCACCCCCGAATCCAATGCCGACAATTATGGAAAATTTCAAGTCTTCGAGAAAAACAACTCAATTTACTGGCATCCAGACACCGGGGCAAATCAAATCGGTGGCCGAATCCGCGATAAATGGAGCGATCTAGGCTGGGAGACCGGATTCTTGCATTATCCGACCACACGAGAATCAGCGGCCAACGGTGGAAGTTTCAATCACTTTCAGGGGGGATCGATCTACTGGTCGCCCGCAACCGATGCCCATCAAGTTGGTGGCCTGATTCGTGACAAGTGGGCGGCGATGGGGTGGGAAAACAGTCCATTGCAATTTCCTACCTCGGATGAGTTCTCTGCCGGTGGCACTAGCGGTCGCGGGAACCACTTTCAGGGTGGCTCCATCTATTACTCACCGAGCACCGGCACACACGTCGTTTGGGGGGCGATCAAGGACAACTGGGCAAGCCGGGGTTGGGAAAACGGAAAATATGGTTTCCCGACGAGCGATGAATACGACTTCGAGGACGGCAAAGCTAAAAATTTCGAAGGTGGGACCATCGATTGGAAGCCTGGGGACCCAGCGATTCCAGGAGAATACACAAATACCGGGCAGGCGCAATTCAAAGACTACGGCTGGGTAGACCCGTCAGTTGCCCGAGCGGACATTCAAGTCGACCCCTCACTATCTACGGTACCGGAGACCGCAGCTCCCAGCACAACGAGCATCCCGGGCACTTCCGTACAACCGGAGACCGCAGCTCCCAGCACAACAAGCGCCCCGGACACTTCCGTACAACCAGGGACCGCAGCTCCCAGCAGAACTGCGACAAGTACGTCTGCCAGCCCTGCACCCGCAGCATTCAACTTTATGTCGGTTCGGCCCGCTCGTGAGCAGGATCCACCTGATACACCAGACCTCGGGAACTGCGGAACACAGATCGACAACTCGCACGCGTCGTACACCACGCCCGACCAGGTCCATACCAAAGTCCGCTCATACTGCCCTGCACCCGGAATGACTGGACACGAAGTTTCTGGACAAACGACAAGGCTCCGGTGGTGGGGAATTCCGTGGCCGGCGATTGGCGGCCTCCCCGAAGCAGATCCCTCCAATCCCGCACATGCCGGTCCGAATTCGAAGCCAAAGATTTTCGCAACGTCAGCTGTATGGTGCACACGCGGTACGACATTCGACTACAAGGTCACAGTGACCGGAAAATTCTTCATCGGTAGCAAGTCCTATACTGCAAGTAACAACTGGATTACGAGGCAGGTGACATGCGAAAATTCGTACTGGCCGTCCTAGTTCTTCCGATTGCCCTCTGTTCTGCTTGCGGAGATTCTTCTGAACCAGACCAGGCCGGTACCGAGAGCAGTCTGCCTGGTTCGTATCAGGAATCCGACTATCTTCCTGTCGAGCAGCGTTCGATTTCCGGAGGAATACCGACTGTCAGCGCTGGAGGAACTTCTATTCCAGTACTGGCAGCTGACTGGTCGGCGCTAGGCGGCAGTCAGGTCGTCCCACCGCAAAAACTCGAGTGGACGATGTTGACAGGTGAGCCAGTGGTCCTTTCCATCGCTGCGTCGGCTACACCACTGGAAGTGGAGTTGAATCGTTTTTCATCGGTCAACGAAACGGGAATCCCCGACGAATCAGATATGGAATATTCCCAATGCACTCGATCTAGCCCCGAGCAGGTGGGTGACGAATCGGAACCAGGGTGCACTTACAATCAAGCAACACCCGATCTTGTCGAATTGAGGATCACTTCACCATCGAAATACATGGTCGTCAGTTCAACGTGGTATCCGAATTTGGGTAGCGATGAACTGAACTCTTCGCAGAAAGTAGCGGCTTCGTGGGCGTTGTCCACGGGATAGGACAGTAATGGAATCCGGGATTCGCTGGGTCGGGTGCGAAGTAGCAGATCACGCTCGCTGGCTACATCCATACCGCTACCCGTTCGCATTTGATGCTGACGGAAGCAGTTGGCTTTCAACCCGATTTCGGCACGCAGTCCGAATTCTTCACCCCGCGTACATGGATCGAGTTCCAGTTACCTGGGATGAAATATCCACAGCGAGGGGCGTACCGCTCGGAGTCCGGACTTCGTTCTACGATCTGACCGGCAGCAATAGCCCTAACCACACGGTGGTCGACATATTCGACACTCCTCCAGAACAAGGGAGTCTTCCAGAGGAAGCACTCGAGTTAGTTTACGGCGCGCTCGGTGACGCTGGGTTTGGGCTGTTGTGGGAAGGTTTTCACGACCCAGGACTCTCGGAGAGGCTCGCTGTCGCCGCGACAGTACGCAGTGACGCAACGGTGTACAAAGCGATATCAGTAAGCGATTCACCAACCGCATTCACGCTTGAAAGGAGCCCGAGCTTCTGGTGGCCTGAATCTCATAGTTGGTGTGCAGCAACGGGGTTGGACTCATTCGAGACGCTCGTTGCGAGTTCGAACACACAGCTGCTGGGTAGTCTCGCTTCGATCGGAGGAATCGAAGTCCAACCCATTCGCTGAATGGAAATGGTTGACGGTACGAGCAACAGACAACGGGATCGGCAACCGCGCCGCCGGGCGAGAGGTCCGGACAGGACGTCGCGGCAACAGCCGGGACCTGACTGTCCGGTGGAACTCGCAGGTGGTCGAGCAGATTCGGGAAGACCGGGGAATCACCGGACTGGCCGGGCGCGACGAGGACCACCATCGGCAGGCCGTGGCCGTCGACGAGCTGGTGGATCTTCGTCGACAGGCCGCCGCGGGAGCGGCCGATGGCGTGGTCAGGCGGCTC
>NZ_JBAQEO010000594.1:0-12412 GCF_049286785.1 Rhodococcus sp. (in: high G+C Gram-positive bacteria)
ATCGAAACCGGTGCGGCGCTGCTGCCGGTGCACTGCTGGTTCACGCCCGGCGGATGGGGATTCCGGATCGAGCCGCCGATCGACACCGGCGGCGGGGTCGAGGCGGCCACGCAGGCGCTGGCGTCCCGCTTCGAGGAGAACATCGCGAAGCACCCGGAGGACTGGCATATGTTCCAGCCGCTGTGGCTGTCGGATCTGTCGCGCGAGAGGCTCTCCCGCATGGAGACCTCGTGAAGATCGGAATGGTCTGCCCGTACTCGTTCGACGTTCCGGGCGGGGTGCAGGCCCATGTAGCGGATCTGGCCGAGGTGCTGATCGAACGCGGGCACAAGGTCAGCGTCCTGGCGCCGGCGTCGGAGGGCGTCGAGCTGCCCGACTTCGTGGTGTCCGCGGGGCGGGCGATGGCGATTCCGTACAACGGATCGGTGGCCAGGCTGAGTTTCGGTCCGGCGGCCAGCGCCCGGGTGCGGCGCTGGATTTCCGACAACGACTTCGATGTTCTCCACATCCACGAGCCCAACGCGCCGAGTCTGTCGATGCTCGCCCTGCGGGTGGCCGAAGGCCCGATCGTCGCCACTTTCCACACCTCGACCACCAAGTCTCTCGTGCTGAGTACGTTCCAGGGAGTGTTGCAGCCCTATCTGGAGAAGATCAGCGGACGCATTGCGGTCTCCGAGCTCGCACGGCGGTGGCAGGTCGAATCCCTCGGGTCCGACGCCGTCGAGATCCCCAACGGTGTGGATGTGCCCGCGTTCGCGAATGCCGACCCCCTGCCCGGCTACCCTCGGTCCGGACTCACCATCTTGTTCCTGGGCCGGTTCGACGAGCCACGGAAGGGCATGGCGGTCTTGTTGAAGGCCCTGCCGAGTCTGGTGGCGACGTACCCCGACCTCGAGGTTCTGGTTGTCGGCCGCGGTGACGTGGACAAGCTGCGGCGGGAAGCGGGACCCTTGTTCGGGCATCTCCGTCTGCTCGGGCAGGTCGACGACGCGGAGAAGGCGTCGGCGCTGCGGAGTGCCGACGTGTACTGCGCCCCCAATCTGGGCGGGGAAAGCTTCGGGATCGTGCTGGTGGAGGCCATGGCTGCGGGAGCCGCCGTCGTCGCGAGTGAGCTCGATGCCTTCCGGCGGGTCCTGCGGGACGGGCAGGCAGGGGTGCTGGTTCCGGTGGGTGACGCCGCCGCCCTCGGCGCGGGCATCGACTCACTGCTGAGTGATCCGGACCGGCGCGCCGCACTGGTGGACTTCGGCCGTACCGTCGTCGCCGAATACGACTGGCCCGTGGTCGCCGAGCAGATCCTGCGCGTCTACGAGACCGTGACCGTAGGCACCCACGGAGTCCACGAGGTCGGTTCATGACTTTCTCCGCGCTGACGATCTTCGTCCTCGCGCTGGTGGCGGCGCTGGTGCTGGCCGGCGGCCTCTGGGCGTACGGCACCGCGAACCGGCTGGACCGACTGCATGTGCGTTCCGATCTTTCCTGGCAGTCGTTGGATTCCGCCCTGGCCCGGAGGGCTGTGGTGGTGCGCGCTATCGCCGCGACGATGGATCCCCCCGATTCGAAAAGGCTGGCCGCTCTCGCGGCGCGGGCCGAACGGTCGGATCGCGTAGATCGGGAGACCGCCGAGAATGCGTTGTCGGGTGCACTGTCGGCCCTCGATCCGGATGGCCTGCCGCCGCAGCTCGTGGCGGAGCTGGCGGATGCCGAGGCGCGCGTGCTGATCGCACGGCGTTTCCACAACGATGCGGTGCGCGACACGCTCGCCCTGAGAACGCGGCGCTCGGTTCGCTGGCTGCGTCTCGGTGGCACCGCCCCGTTGCCCACGTATTTCGAGATCACCGAGCGGACCTCCGCTGCCGCGGTCACCGAGGGGCTCGCACTCGACGCCGTCCGGACCTCCGCTCGTGTCGTGCTTCTCGACGACGACGGACGTGTGCTGTTGCTGCGGGGCCACGACCCCGCACTCCCGGACATCTACTACTGGTTCACGATCGGTGGCGCGGTGGAGAAGGGGGAGAACCTGCGATCGGCGGCGATCCGGGAAATCGCCGAGGAAACCGGGCTCATGGCATCGCCGGACGCACTGCAAGGCCCGATGTGGCGCCGCGTGGCGGTCTTCTCATGGGGCGGGGAGCTCATCCGTTCGGAGGAACTGTTCTTCGCGATGCGGACCGCGTCCTTCGAGCCGCACCGCGGCGGGTTCACCGACGTCGAGGAACAGAGCATCACGGATCACCGGTGGTGCACCGCCGACACGGTGCGTGAGCTGGCGGCTGCCGGTGAGACCGTCTACCCGCACGACCTCGCGGCCCTGCTGGACGAGGCCACCGCCGTCGCGTCGGGCCTCTACGAGGCGGAAGTGCGCGCCATCACGTGACCGCGGCCACCCTGCGGGCAACACCAGGCCAGCAATGGGAGACTGGCTACGGAGCCCCGCGACCATCCGTCATAGAATCGACCATTGCAGCGTGGGCGCAGTTTGCTCAGGCATGCCGTCATCGAAGCACATTCACGCCACTACCCAGGAGTTCGCTGTGAGCACCCCCGACACCACCCCCACCACCGGCACCGCGCGCGTGAAGCGAGGCATGGCCGAGATGCTCAAGGGCGGAGTCATCATGGACGTCGTCACCCCCGACCAGGCGAAGATCGCCGAGGACGCGGGTGCCGTCGCGGTCATGGCACTCGAGCGCGTTCCCGCGGACATCCGCGCTCAGGGCGGCGTCTCGCGCATGAGCGACCCCGACATGATCGACGGCATCATCTCCGCGGTGAGCATTCCGGTGATGGCCAAGGCCCGGATCGGCCACTTCGTGGAGGCGCAGATCCTGCAGAGCCTGGGCGTCGACTACATCGACGAGTCCGAGGTGCTCACCCCCGCCGACTACGCCAACCACATCGACAAGTGGAAGTTCACGGTCCCGTTCGTCTGTGGCGCCACCAACCTGGGCGAGGCACTGCGCCGCATCACCGAGGGTGCGGCGATGATCCGGTCCAAGGGTGAGGCCGGCACCGGTGACGTCTCCAATGCCACCACGCACATGCGCACCATCGGCGGAGAGATCCGCCGCCTCACCTCGCTCAGCGAGGACGAGCTGTACGTGGCAGCCAAGGAACTGCAGGCGCCCTACGACCTGGTGGTCGAGGTCGCGAAGGCCGGCAAGCTGCCCGTGACCATGTTCACCGCGGGTGGAATCGCCACTCCCGCGGACGCTGCGATGATGATGCAGCTGGGGGCCGAGGGTGTTTTCGTCGGCTCGGGCATCTTCAAGTCGGGCAACCCGGCCGAGCGGGCAGCTGCCATAGTCAAGGCCACCACCTTCTTCGACGACCCGGATGTGCTCGCCAAGGTCTCGCGCGGCCTGGGTGAGGCCATGGTCGGCATCAACGTCGACGACCTGCCGGTCTCGCACCGTCTCGCCGAGCGCGGCTGGTGATCTTTACCGCATCGCGGTGATCGATCGCTCCTCCCTCTCCGCGCTGGCGCCGCTCGCACTGGCGATGGCCCTCGTCGGGGCATCCTTCGGTGCGGTCGCTGTGGCGGCGGGCGTGTCGTTGCCGCAGGTGATCGCGCTGTCGAGCATCGTCTACTCCGGCGGGGCGCAGTTTCTCGTCGTTGCCGCAGTGGCAGCCGGTGCAGCGCCCGCTGCGGTGGTGTTCGGTGGTCTGCTGCTCAACGCGCGGCATCTTCCGTACGGACTCGTCCTTGCGGATGTTCTGGCCGGTTCCTGGCGGTCGAGGCTTGTCGGCGCGCATCTGATGACCGACGAGGCGACAGCCTTCACCACCGCGGAGCTGGAGCGGCACCACGACACCGTGCGGGCGCGTCGCACGTTCTTCGCAGCCGGTGTGGTGCTCTTCCTCGGCTGGAACGCCGGCACCGTCGTCGGCGCCGTCGGTGGCGATCTTCTCGGTGATCCGGCCGATTTCGGTGTCGACGCCGCCTTTCCCGCCGCGCTGCTGGCGCTGACCGCGGGCGCCTGGCGGTCGCGTGTCGATCGTCGCGTGGCCCTGGCCGGGGCAGCCATCGCTGTGACTCTCACCCCCGTGCTGCCCGCAGGGCTCGGTGTTCTCGCCGGTCTCGCCGGTCTCGTCCTCGCGGGAAGGGATGAAAGGTCATGAGCTGGTGGATGATCGGTGTTCTCGCTCTCGGGACCTTCGCGTTCCGGCTCGCCGGGCCGTTGCTGCGCAGACGAATTCACCTCAGCCCGCTCGTCGTGCGGCGGATGGGATTGGCGGCCACTGCGTTGCTGGTATCTCTCGCGGCCACGCAGACGGTGTACGAAGGGACAGGCTTCGCCGGCTGGGCTCGGGTGGCCGGAGTCGCCGTGGCCGGGATCCTGATCTGGCGCCGTGCACCCTTCGTGGTGATCGTGGTCGGCGCCGCGGCGGTGACAGCGGTGCTGCGGCAGGTCGCCGTCGCCTGATGGTGCGCATGTATCCACCGGGGACGTGTGAGAGTGTCAATGCACTTACAGTGAAAGGGGTCGCGGATGGCGACGATCGAGGAGATCCTGGAACTCGAGCGCATCGAGGAGAACATCTACCGGGGCATAGCCACCGAAACCTCTCTTCCCAAGACCTTCGGAGGCCAGGTGGCTGGGCAGGCGCTCGTCTCGGCAGTCCGCACCGTCGATCCGCAGTTCGTGGTGCATTCCCTGCACGGTTACTTCCTGCGTCCCGGCAACACCGCGAAGCCCATCATGTACCTGGTGGACCGCGTCCGGGACGGCCGGTCGTTCGTCACCCGCCGGGTCAGTGCGATCCAGGACGGTCAGGCGATCTTCACGATGTCGGCGTCGTTCCAGATCCCCTCGGAGGGAATCGAACACCAGGACGAGATGCCTGTCGTTCCATCGCCGGACGGGTTGCCGATGGCCCGCGACTCCGACGACCCGGAGATCGCATGGCTCGCCCATGAGTGGTCCGACTGGGATTTGCGCCTCGTCGCCGCCGGAGATGTCGAGCGCCGGCGCGGCGCCGCCGCACAGCAGCAGGTGTGGTTCCGCTCACGAAAGTCGTTGCCCGACGACCCGGTCTTCCACGTGTGTGCCCTCGCCTACATGAGCGACATGACGCTGATCGGGTCGGCGATGACCCCACACCCGGGCATCGAGATACAGAGTGCCTCGCTCGATCATGCGCTGTGGTTCCTGCGCCCCTTCCGGGCGGACGAGTGGCTGCTCTACGACCAGACGTCGCCCTCGGCGGGTCTGGGCCGGGCCCTCGCGCAGGGGCGCATCTTCGATCGCTCCGGCAACCTGGTTGCCGCAGTGGTGCAGGAAGGCCTGACACGCTTACCCCACCCCAGCTGAACCGCCGTCCCGCCCGACCCGCGCCGTGTTGCCGAATGTGACATCGGCCGGTCGGACGGAACTACTGTGACATCGGGCGGCGCGCGGGGAGGGGACGACGGTGTCAGCGCAGGCTCACCGCAGGCCTGGTGGGATGGTTGTAGCGCACCAGAATGTCCGGCACGTCAGAGGTCTCGGCCGCGTGGCGCACGAGGGTCCCCACGGTCCACTGCAGTTCTTCCGGTGTCCAGCGGCGCAGAGCGTTTTCGCTGACCTGCAGTTGGACCGTGAGATCGAAGTCGAGGCCGCGTCCCAGAAGCATCGGGCCGGCGACGAGAAGCACCTGTCCCTCCGCCGCGGGTTCGCGCGCACACCGGGCGGAGCGGTCTTCGTCCGCATCCCACAGACGTGGCAGCCACCGGCGGTGCGTTCGCGCGGAGCCGACCACCTCGCGCCGCAACGCTTCGTAGTCGAACCATCCGGTGCGATAACCGATCTCGTCGGTGCGTCCGCGTTCGTACCGCAACGACGCGGGCCGGACGTAATCGCGCAGCGACACCACCGAGCAGGGCCGTCCGGACATCCGCAGGGACTTGCACACCGCGTGTGCCAGGGGGAGCGGTTCGGCGCTGTCGGGCGCGTCGATCGCCGCGACGACGATGCCGTAGACGGTGAGGCAGCGTTCGGTGATCAGGGCGACGAGACCGTCCGGCCCGGTCGGTGTGAACAGCGTCATGGCCCCATCGTGCCTCGCCGCCGACTGCGACCGATAACCTTGACGGGCACCTGAGGAGGGCGAATGGCGAGCGTCGAGGATATTCTCGAACTGGAACAGCTGGAGAAGGACATTTTCCGAGGTGCAGTTCACCCCTCGGTCCTGAAGCGGACGTTCGGTGGCCAGGTAGCGGGCCAGTCCCTTGTATCCGCGGTGCGTACCGTCGACGAAGAGTACAGGGTGCATTCCCTGCACGGATATTTTCTGCGCCCCGGTAACCCGACCGAGCCCACCGTGTACCTGGTGGATCGGATCCGTGACGGACGGTCGTTCTGCACCCGGCGTGTCACCGGAATCCAGGACGGCAACGCCATCTTCACGATGTCGGCCTCGTTCCATGTCGAGGACACCGGGATCGAGCACCAGGACGCCATGCCGTCGGTACCTCCCGCGGAGGAACTGACCGATGTCCAGACCATCGAGGAGTTCGCGGATTCGGTTCTGTACAAGGAGTGGAAGGACTGGGACATCCGCATCGTGCCGGCCGATTCCACGAAGAAGATCCCCGGGATCGCCGCCCAGCAGCGGGTATGGATGCGGTCCCGGAACCGCTTGCCCGACGATCAGGTATTCCACATCTGCACCCTCGCGTACCTCAGTGACATGACCCTGCTCGGCGCGGCGAAGGTTCCGCATCCGGGTGTCGTGACGCAGACGGCTTCGCTCGATCACGCCATGTGGTTCCTGCGTCCGTTCCGGGCCGACGAGTGGCTGCTGTACGACCAGACGTCCCCGTCCGCTGGATTCGGCCGGGCGCTCACGCAGGGCCGGATGTTCGATGCCGAGGGGAACATGGTGGCTGCTGTGGTGCAGGAAGGGCTTCAACGCGTCCAGCGCAATCAGGACCAGCGCGACTTCCGGACGGGAAACATGGCATGACTCGTCCCCTCGTCGGTGTTCTCGCGCTCCAGGGAGATGTGCGGGAACACCTTGCTGCACTGGATGATTCGGGAGCCGATGCGGTCGGGATCCGCCGGCCCGAGGAACTCGAGAAGATCGACGGCCTGGTGATACCCGGTGGCGAGTCGACGACGATGAGTAAGCTCCTGCAGATCTTCGAGCTGCTCGAGCCGTTGCGTACGCGACTGCGGGACGGACTGCCGGCCTACGGGTCCTGTGCCGGCATGATCCTGCTCGCGAGCGAGGTGCTCGACACCCGGCCGGACGCCCAGCACCTCGATGCGATCGATATGACGGTGCGCCGCAATGCCTTCGGGCGTCAGGTCGACTCCTTCGAGTCCGACCTCGACTTCGAGGGCATCGTGGGCGATCCGCTACGGGCGGTCTTCATTCGCGCGCCGTGGGTGGAACGGGTGGGCGACGATGTCGAGGTTCTGGCCCGGGTGCCCGACTCCGGCGGGATTGCCGCCGGCCGCATCGTCGCGGTGCGCCAGGGCTCGGTGATCGCCACGTCGTTTCATCCCGAGGTCACGGGGGACCGGCGTGTGCACGAGTTGTTCGTCGATCTCGTGCGCGAGGCGTAGGTCGTCACGCTCCGGGCGATCAGGACGTTGAGCTGAGCCGCTCCCTGCTCGGGTGCGTCGACGGTGACGGCGAACATCCGCCCGGTGTGGAGCCGGAGCACGATGCCGGGGTCGCCGGTGCGGTCGAGACCGATGTGTTTCCAGCGATCGCCGACGCGACCGGCATGGCCGAGAGACCGAGGCACGACCGTCGTCGGCGGGGCGTCGAGTCCGAGGCGGCGCGCCTCGGAGACGAATGTTCGTGCTGTCTCGATCAATTTCGGGCGGGCGAGGTCGGCGTCGGGGCGTACAGCGGCGCCGCGTCCCCGTCGGCGCGTACAGCGGCGCCGCGTCCCCGTCGGAGGTCGATCGGCCCCTCGTCGCGGAGGAAGGCGCCCCGGTGTTGGCGGGCGATCTGTTCGGCCGGCGGCGTGCTGGAACCGTGATCCACTCGCATCACCATGTTCGCCATATATGCGAACAATCTCGAAAAGAGCGGGCGTATGCCCGGGAATGCGCAGCGGCGGCGGTGCTGCGGGTAACATCGACCAAGCTGAAACCGCGCATTCGGCGTGTCAGAAACAGCAGGAAAGGGGCTTGAATCGCATGAGCGGCCACTCCAAATGGGCCACCACCAAGCACAAGAAGGCTGTGATCGATGCCAAGCGTGGCAAAGCCTTCGCGAAGCTGATCAAGAACATCGAGGTGGCGGCCCGTACCGGCGGTGGCGATCCTGCGGGTAATCCCACCCTGTACGACGCCATCCAGAAGGCCAAGAAGACATCGGTACCCAACGACAATATCGAGCGCGCGCGCAAGCGTGGTGGCGGTGAAGAAGCCGGCGGTGCCGACTGGCAGACGATCATGTACGAGGGATACGGACCCAACGGGGTCGCGGTTCTCATCGAGTGCCTCACCGACAATCGCAACCGTGCCGCGGGCGAGGTCCGCACCGCGATGACCCGAAACGGCGGGAACATGGCCGACCCCGGCTCGGTGGCCTACCTTTTTGCGCGCAAGGGTGTCGTCACCCTCGAAAAGGGCGACCAGACCGAGGACGACGTGCTGATGGCGGTCCTCGACGCGGGTGCAGAGGAGGTCACCGATCTCGGTGACACGTTCGAGATCGTCAGCGAGCCCGGCGATCTCGTGGCGGTTCGCACCGCGCTGCAAGAGGCGGGAATCGACTACGATTCCGCCGAAGCCGACTTTCGGGCCTCGGTGGAGGTGCCTCTGGATGCGGAGGGTGCGCGGAAGGTCTTCAAGCTGGTCGACGCACTCGAGGACTCCGACGACGTGCAGAACGTGTATACCAACATCGATCTGTCCGACGAGGTCCTCGCCGAGCTCGAAGAGGACTGAGCGGCGGTAACGCGGCGGAGGCCGGTGGGAACTTTCTGCCGCGCCGGGTTGCCCTGCGTGTTGGTACACCGACACGTCCGACCCCACGACTAAACTCTCGAACAGCTGTTCGGCTGATCGGCTGTGGGTGTGGGAGAGGTGGAGTTACGTGCGTGTGCTGGGTGTGGATCCCGGTCTGACCCGGTGCGGATTCGGCGTGGTCGACGGCGGGAGTGGCCGGACCGTCACCCCGGTGGCCGTCGACGTCGTGCGCACCCCGGCCGACCTGGACTTGGCGTCGCGGTTGCTGAGGATTTCGGACGCCGCGGAGGCCTGGATCGACCTGCACCGTCCCGAAGTGGTGGCGGTCGAGCGGGTCTTCTCGCAGCACAATGTGCGCACCGCGATGGGCACCGCGCAGGCCGGTGGTGTCGTCGCACTCGCGGCGGCACGCCGCGGCATCCCGGTGTGCTTTCACACTCCCAGTGAGGTGAAAGCTGCCGTCACGGGCAGCGGTTCTGCCGACAAAGCGCAGGTGACGGCCATGGTGACACGTATTCTGCGGTTGGCATCCGCACCCAAGCCCGCTGACGCCGCCGACGCGTTGGCGCTGGCTATCTGCCACTGCTGGCGGGCCCCGATGATCGAACGCATGGCCCGGGCCGAAGCGGCGGCCGGCGAACAGAGACGTCGCTATCAGGCTCGGCTGGCCGAGTTGAAGAAGGCAGGTACACGATGATCGCGTCCGTTCGTGGCGAGGTGCTCGAAATCGCGCTCGATCATGCGGTGATCGAATCCGCGGGTGTGGGCTATCGGGTGAACGCCACGCCCGCGACCCTCGGGAGTCTGCAGCGCGGTGCCGAAGCCCGGCTGGTCACGGCGATGATCGTGCGCGAGGACTCGATGACGCTGTACGGCTTTCCCGATTCCGATTCGAAGGAGCTGTTCGGGCTTCTGCAGACCGTGTCGGGTGTGGGGCCGAGGCTGGCCATGGCCACGCTCTCCGTGCTCGATCCGGACGTCCTGCGCAAGGCCCTCGCGGAGGGCAACGTGACGGCGCTGACGAGGGTGCCCGGGATCGGGAAGCGTGGTGCCGAGCGAATGGTCGTGGAACTGCGCGACAAGGTCGACGCGTACTCGTCCGCAGCCGGTGTGCAGGTCGGCGGGGCACCCGGCGGATCGGTTCGTGAACAGATCGTCGAGGCCCTCGTCGGACTCGGGTTCCCGGCCAAGCAGGCCGAGCAGACCACCGACGCCGTTCTGGCCGAGGCCCCCGAGGCCACCACGGCCGCCGCACTGCGGTCGGCGCTCTCCGTGCTCGGGAAGACCCGATGAATATCGAGCCCGGGGGCGATCCCGACGAAGAATCGCCTGTGTCTGCCGCCCTCGTCGCCGGTGACGGCGATATCGAGGGGAGCCTGCGGCCGAAGAGTCTCGACGACTTCGTCGGCCAGCCGCGGGTCCGGGAGCAGCTCCAACTGGTGCTGACCGGCGCGAAGATGCGCGGCGGCACCCCGGACCACATTCTGCTGTCGGGTCCGCCTGGGCTCGGTAAGACGAGCATGGCGATGATCATCGCCGCGGAACTCGGGTCGTCGCTGCGTCTGACGTCCGGTCCCGCACTGGAGCGGGCCGGTGACCTGGCGGCGATGCTCAGCAATCTCGTCGAGGGCGACGTGCTGTTCATCGACGAGATCCACCGGATCGCGCGGCCGGCCGAGGAAATGTTGTATCTGGCGATGGAGGACTTCCGGGTCGATGTGGTGGTGGGCAAGGGCCCCGGAGCGACCTCCATTCCGCTGGAAGTGGCGCCGTTCACCCTGGTGGGTGCCACGACCCGGTCGGGGGCGCTGACGGGACCGCTCCGCGACCGGTTCGGGTTCACCGCGCATATGGATTTCTACGAGCCGGCCGAACTTCAGCAGATCCTCGTGCGGTCCGCGGGAATCCTGGGCGTGGCGCTGGGGGACGATGCGGGCGCGGAGATCGCCGGCCGGTCACGTGGCACCCCCCGCATCGCGAACCGCCTGTTGCGGCGGGTCCGGGATTACGCGGAGGTCCGCGCCGACGGTGTCGTGACCGTGGACATCGCCCGTGCTGCTCTGGCCGTGTACGACGTCGACCAACTCGGTCTCGACCGGCTCGACCGTTCTGTGCTCAGCGCGCTCGTGCGGAGCTTCGGCGGCGGCCCGGTCGGGGTGTCCACCCTGGCCGTCGCGGTCGGGGAGGAACCCGCCACCGTCGAGGAGGTCTGCGAACCGTTCCTGGTCCGTGCCGGAATGATCGCGCGCACACCCCGGGGCCGCGTCGCCACGGCGGCGGCATGGAGTCAACTGGGGCTGACGCCTCCGCCTGACGCCGTTGCGGGCGGTATCGAGGTCCGGGTGAACGAACCCCAGGCTTCGCTGTTCGATCCGGAGGACCCGTGAGAGACCGCGACACGCGCCCCGCCGAGGCGACCCCACCGCTCTTCGGGAAGGTAATGGCACACTGGTGTACTGCAGAGGTCCATCCGGGATCTGTGCGCCCCAGACCGTGCGACATGTTCAGAGGTTGACTTTTCGATGGATTTTCTCTTCCCGCTTCTCATTCTGGCGCTACTCGTGCCCATGTTCCTGGGCATCCGCCGCCAGAAGAAGGAGACGGCCAAGACCACTGCGCTGCAGGACTCGCTCTCGGTAGGCGACCGCATCCTGACCACGGCCGGACTGTTCGGGACCATCGTCGGTCTGGCCGACGATACCGTCGAGTTGGAGATTGCTCCCGGTGTCGTGACCACCTGGTCGCGGCTGGTCGTTCGCGAGCGGATCGCCGACACGGACGACGAGCACGAGTCGATCGAGGACGAATCGGTCGAGGACGAGACCGGGGCGGACGCTGCGTTCGGCAACCCTGAGCAGGGCGACAACACACCTCGGCTGAACAAGGATTGATCCTCGTCCGCCCGGCTGTCGCCGGGGCCGCTCCGTACCAGGCGTTCCGGGCGCCATAATCCCGGCTGCGCCCTGCGATGGTCCGCAGGGTGCACACGAGATGTTCCCAACCGAACTGCACGTACCGAGGAGACATAGAGACCGTGGCACCTTCCACAGGATCGGTGCATCCCGTCCGCTACCTCACCGTTTTCGCGGTGCTGTTGGCGGTGCTGTATGCCCTGGTGTTCTTCACTGGAGACAAGTCTGCGACACCGAAACTGGGCATCGACCTGCAAGGGGGAACCCGCGTCACGCTCACCGCCCGCACCCCCGACGGGAGTAAGCCCACCCAGGACAGCCTGCGACAGGCACAGTCGATCATCGAGACCCGGGTGAACGGTCTCGGGGTGTCGGGTTCCGAGGTGGTGATCGACGGTGACAACCTCGTGATCACCGTCCCCGGTGACGACGGTGCGCAGGCCCGTTCGCTCGGGCAGACCGCTCGCCTCTACATCCGGCCGGTGCAGACCTCGCAGGCTGCTGCCGCCCCGGTCGCGCAGGCTCCGGCCACCGGAGCGCAGACACCGGAACCGCAGAACAGGCCGTTCCCGGCGCAGGATCCGT
>NZ_JBAQEO010000595.1:0-4280 GCF_049286785.1 Rhodococcus sp. (in: high G+C Gram-positive bacteria)
CGCCGTACCGTTCAAGTGGCGCTACACCACCACCGACCTACACCGACACCTCGAACGACTCGACCACCACGACCGAACCCTGCAAGCGGCATGACCCCCGACGAATTAACGAATCCACCCACTTAGCAACGGCGAGAGCGCGTCCGTGTATGCCAGGACCTGGTCGATGGCCGCCACGGTCGAATCGGTCAGGGTCCCGTTGGCAACAGCCGAGCCCTGTTCGATCATTCGCGCCATGGTGAAATCCCCGCCCGGTGTGGTGGCAATCCGATCGCCGCCGGCCAGCGGAAGACCACCACTGCCCGGGTCTGCGATCGACAACGCCGTGATGCCGAAGTAATTCGACGGACGGAAGTCCATCACGAAGTTCCGTGTCAATCCCTGTGCGAGATCCTTGTCCAACTCGAGACCGAGCGTGATTGCTCCGTCACTGCGGGCGACATCGGTCACCTTGCCGATACTGGCGCCGTGCAGCATCACCCTTGTACCGGTCTCCACGCCCGGACCCACGTACGCGGTGTCCACAACTACAGCCATGACGCCGGGGTCGTCAGGCGTCAATCTTGGAATAATCTGCGCCACTAATAGATACATGACAACGACCACCGCAACTGTAGCCAGGCCGACGTTGCGCAGAATACGACTCTGCGAGTCGGCCGTCCCTCTCAAGAATCCTGAGTACATCGCCGTCCTATCCCGTGAAGATCAATTCGGGGTGCAACCCCCACAGCACAACCGTCATAACCAGGTTCATCACGACGGTGGCGACCAGACTCGCCCGGATCGCCCGTCCCGATGCGCGACCAACTCCTTCAGGACCGCCGGACGCAAAGAACCCGTAGTAGCAGTGAATGATCGTGATCACCGCACAGAACGTGACAGCCTTGGCCAACGAACTCGCAACTTCCCCGACGTTTATGAACTGGGCGAAGTAATGATCGTATGTACCACTCGGTGAACCCCGAAATACCGTGACTACCGTCATGCAAGTTGCAAAGGCGATCGCCAGCGAGAGCAGAAAACCCGGTATCACACACAGCATTCCGCCGATCAGTCGCGTTCCTACGACAAAGGGGATCGCGCGGATGCCCAGCGTCTCGGTGGCATCGATCTCCTCGGAGATGCGCATGGCCCCGATCTCCGCCGTCATCCGGCAGCCGACCTGCGCGGCAAACCCGATCCCGGTCACCATCGGGGCCATCTCGCGGATGTTGAGAAAGGCCCCCACTACCCCGGTCAGCGCTCCGAATCCGATCAGTTCGAGTGCGTTGTACGCCTCGATTGCGATCGAGATACCGATTGCCACACCAAGAATGACCAACAGCGAAATGACCCCACCGTCGACGACGATCGACCCTCGACCCCAGGCCATGTTGTTCATGGTCTTGAGCGTCTGTTTCCGGTACGACCGCACGGTGATCGGTAGCATCACGATCGTCTGCGCAGTAAACAGCACCCATCGGCCGATTCCTTCGGTGACGGTGGATACATTCTTCGACAACAGCCGAGCTACCCAGACCGAGCGGGCAGTGGCCACGGAATTTCCTTGCTTCGGCATCAGTCCACCTAATTCGGGAAGAACAACGATTGAACCTGCGTTGCGACAAGATTCGTGACGAAGATGGCAACCACACTGAGCACCACCGAAGCGTTGACCGCATCCGCGACCCCTCGAGGACCGCCCTTTGCCTCCAGCCCCCTGATGCTGGCAATCACCACGACGAGGACAGCGAAGGTGATGGTCTTCCCGATCGCGAAGTACAGATCCGCCGGTGATGCAAAGGCCCCGAACGACTGCCAGAAGCTACCGGGAATAACACCGTTGACCGATACTGCAATCGAAAACCCTGCAAGCACAGCCGAGGCGATGATCACCACACACAGCACTGGAGCGATCAGGAGCATCGCCAGGAACCGCGGCAGGATCAGTCGCCTGACCGGATCGACGCCCATGACCCGCATTGCGTCGATCTCCTCTCGAATGGCGCGCGCCCCCAGGTCCGATGCAATCGCCGACGCGGCCGCACCGCCCATGAGAAGGCCTGCCGCAATAGGGGCGCCCTGCTGAATGATGCCGATACCACTCGCCGCGCCGGCGAGGGAGCTGGCGCCGACCTGATTGACCAGTCCTCCTACCTGGACCGATAATTCGGTTCCGAACGGTATCGCAATCAGGATGGCCGGTAGAGCTGTGACCTTCAGCAGGAGCCACGCCTGCTCCAGCAATTCGACCAACGGCAGCCGCAGTCGCACCGAGTCGAGGACCGCATACTTGACAATCTGCCCAGCGAGCTGGACGGATCTCCCGAGCGTAGCCAACGCATGCCTTGGCGTTGCGGTGACATACTCAACTGTTCTTGCCTGCAATGAAAGTGCGATCCGCACTGCGGGAGGAGGTTCTCTGTTCGACGACGTCCCCCAATCGTCATCAGAGCCCGAAGGCTCTCCCCTCGGACCACTCAACCCATCACGCGTCTCGGATCGACTCGCATCGAGTGCAGTCACATTTATCCAATCTGAGCCCGACCGATGTACTCGGGCCACTTGTCGGCTGGCGTCCTGATTTGTGTAAGCGCGTCCTGATCTGCCTAAGCGCGTCAGCACGCCGATCAAGCTCAGTTATTTAATCAATCCTTGATTATATTCTGCGCCGAAAAATTATGCGGGACATTCCCTCCAGGGGTGTGCCCCGCATCACACGATGAATCTAGCATAAGCTGACCTATGGTCAAGTAGTTCGGTTGACATCGAGCAAAGCTGTTGGCGCAGGGCAACTGGTTACGGTTCCGGACTCTGGAAGGAGGGCCCGGGCGACGCGACCCCGTTGTTCCCAACGGTGAGGCGTTCCGTCGCGACTGGCTCGACCAGAACAGGGAGACGGCCAAGCATTTCGCGGCACTGCGGACCGAGGCGAACGGACCCATCGTCCAGAACCCGGCGCTACTGTCGAAGTACCATGCCGCCTTCGGGGTGCGAGTCGCGAGAAACGGGTGTTCGATCCCCGGATGCTGCGAGCGCCACATCTGCGGGGGGTTGTGATGACGCGGAGGTCGCCTACTTCTGTCGGTCCGGGCTGTCTTTCGTCAATGCGCCGCACCTCCAGCAGATTCGGAATACTCCGCACCTGACGCCGGGCTGCTCACCCTGCCGCTGACCCTGTCGACCCTGGTCTGCGCCAAGGTAGCCGGCAGCTGGCAAGGACGTCCGGCGCCGCGTCGGCCTATCCTCACCGCGCACGCTGTGTTCGCTGTGTCAATGACATCGGTCGCGGTGTGATCGACGCCGAACTCCTCTATCGCGGTGTTTTCTGTCGCGTATGCAATGTCCGTGGCGGCCGCACTCCTCGTCGACGACACGCAGAAGAACCTTGCGGACGCGGCAACCGGCGCCGCCTTCACCGTCGGAATGCGGGTAGCTTTCGGCGCCAGAGCGATCCTGGCCCTCGTCTGCCTCACCCTCGCGAACCGATGTCTCCGGCCGGATACCGCGGAGCGCCGCCCGGCACACCTCTTGCCACAGTAGAACACTGAAACCCATAGTCCCACAGTTTGTTCCAAACAACCGTGTACACAACCAAGGAGAAGTTCGATGTCCGAAGGAGAGATTCACGAGCGTCCGCCCGGGGGCAAATTTCCCCCCTACATCGCTGCGCTCGAGGAGTGCCTTCGAGGTGGAAAATGTGGACATCGAGCTGGTCGAGCCCTGTGCCCACGACGTATCCGTCCAGCCCATCGAGGACCACAAGCTGGTGAGCGCCTTCGGTGGCCTGTACAGGGCTTCGAGAACGGTGAGGTGTCCTTCTGTCGCGTGCGAGCGGGGACAGTGAGCCGCGCCCAGGATTCACGCGCGGCGGTCAGGTCGTGGCCGAGGTCTTCCGTCCGCAGGCCCTCGAAGGCAAGCAGGTGGCCGTCAACTTCCACCACGGTTCGCACTACCTGGCGATCTGGTCAACAACCTCGTTCAGGTCTGAGTCGCTGAGCGCCCGTGCGCCCTTCCGGCTTCTTCAAGCATCAGGGGGGCGCACGGGCATCCGAGGTGCAACCATGGATGACACAGCTACCCGAGGTCTTGGAGAAGCCGATGTCTACAGCACTCACCCATGCCGCCGAGGTGCAGCAATCCGCGAAGAACGGCCACATCGCCCTCGAGCCCAATCACAAACGCATCCGTGTGTTGTTCGCCGGGCAGGTCGTCGCCGACACCACCCGCTCCGTCTACCTGTTCGAGAAGGGCCGCATTCCCGTCTACTACATTCCGCGCGCCGATGTCCGGACCGAGTT
>NZ_JBAQEO010000596.1:0-10096 GCF_049286785.1 Rhodococcus sp. (in: high G+C Gram-positive bacteria)
CCTCGGCGGTGGGGTAGGGCCGCGCCTCGGACACCCGCCGGGCCCACTCGGCCGACGAGCAGCAGTGCATCAGCACCTCGACGGCCTTCTCACGGCTCAACGCATGGAAAGCGGGCAAGCCGGGTGATTCTGTCACTGCATCATCCCTATCTGCGGTTGCTCTCCGAACAGATTTTCACGGTTGCCACCGTCTGTCTGCCGTTCGCGCCGTGACCACCCCGCAGAACTCGACCAGAGCGGATTCCTTATTGAGCCCGTGACAGTTTACTCAGTGGGGTCAATCATGTTTCGTCTCTATTAAGCGGCCACGGTGCCGCACCGCAGCAAAAACGACGGCGACGAGCGGGCGCGATTTCTCGTCACCAGCTCGCCGCCGTCCTTCGGAGGCGCCAACTGTCAGGTGCTGCTCGCGCTGGTGGAGATGACGATTCCGACGCACGCGATGGTGGAAACGATGAGAATCACCGCCAGTGCGAATGGCAGGAACAGCGGTGTCGTCATCACCAGTGCCAGGGTGAGCAAGGGTGCCAGCATGATCGAGGGAGCCGGACGCCGAAGCGGTGCCGGGGAGTCGGGGGTATTGCCGATCGATCTCACTTGCCTTCTCCGATCCGGGCTGCCTCCGGGGACTCGTGGCCGCGGAGGCCGACGTGTGCCTCGGTGTGTATTCTCCCGATCATGTGCGGGTAGTGCAGCTCGAATGCCGGACGTTCCGAACGGATTCGGGGCAGTTCGGTGAAGTTGTGACGAGGCGGCGGGCAGGACGTGGCCCACTCGAGCGAGTTGCCGTAACCCCACGGATCGTCCACCGTGACCACCCGGCCGTAGCGGTAGCTCTTGAACACGTTCCAGACGAACGGAAGCGTGGAGGCACCGAGCACGAACGCGAACACCGTCGAGATGGTGTTGAGGGTGGTGAAGCCGTCGGACGGCAGGTAGTCGGCGTAGCGACGGGGCATGCCTTCGTTACCGAGCCAGTGCTGGACGAGGAACGTGCCGTGGAAGCCGACGAACGTGGTCCAGAAGTGCCACTTCGCGAGGCCCTCGTCGAGCAGGCGTCCGGTCATCTTCGGGAACCAGAAGTAGATACCGGCGTAGGTGGCGAACACGACGGTGCCGAAGAGCACGTAATGGAAGTGGGCGACCACGAAGTAGGTGTCCGTGATGTGGAAGTCGAGCGGCGGGCTCGCGAGGAGCACGCCCGACAAGCCGCCGAAGAGGAAGGTGACCAGGAAGCCGACCGAGAACAGCATCGGCGACTCGAAGGTGAGTTGCCCCTTCCACATGGTGCCGATCCAGTTGAAGATCTTCACACCCGTCGGAACCGCGATGAGGAAGGTCATGAACGAGAAGTACGGCAGCAGCACCGCGCCGGTGGCGTACATGTGGTGCGCCCACACGGCGATCGACAGGGCGGCGATACCGAGGGTGGCGAAGATCAGCCCCTTGTATCCGAAGATCGGTTTGCGGCTGAACACCGGGAAGATCTCCGAGACGATGCCGAAGAAGGGTAGCGCGATCACGTAGACCTCGGGGTGGCCGAAGAACCAGAAGAGGTGCTGCCACAACATCACCCCGCCGTTGGCTGGGTCGAAGATGTGCCCACCGAGGTGCCGGTCGTACCAGAGCCCGAGCAGTGCGGCAGCGAGGAGCGGGAACACCAGTAGGATCAGGATGCTGGTGATGAGGATGTTCCAGGTGAAGACCGGCATCCGGAACATCGTCATGCCGGGCGCACGCATGCACACGACGGTCGTGACCAGGTTGACGGCGCCCAGAATGGTCCCGAGGCCGCCCAGCGTGAGGCCGATGATCCACAGGTCGGCACCGATGCCCGGCGAACTCAGTGCGCTGGTCAGAGGCGCGTAGGCGGTCCACCCGAAGTCGGCGGCACCGCCGGGAGTGATGAAACCTGCGGAGGCGATGAGGCCACCGAAGATGTACAGCCAGAAACTGAAGGCGTTCAAACGAGGGAAGGCCACGTCCGGCGCGCCGATCTGGAGCGGCAGGATGTAGTTGGCGAACCCGAACACGATCGGTGTGGCATACAGCAGCAGCATGATCGTGCCGTGCATGGTGAACAGCTGGTTGAACTGCTCGTTGGAGAGGAACTGCAGGCCGGGCACCGCAAGTTCGGCCCGCATGATCAGCGCCATCAGTCCGCCGATGAGGAAGAACGCGAACGAGGCGACGATGTACATCAGCCCGATCGTCTTGTGATCCGTGGTCCTCAGGATCTCGACGATCTTGGAACCCTTGGGGGCGGTGCGGGACGGGAACGGACGTACCGCGCCGAGCCCACCGGTGGGACGTGCGAGCGAATCAACCATGATGTCCGCCTGCCGGCGTGGTGTTCGGCTTCCTGACGTCTGGCGGCATCGTGGACACAATCATAGGAAGGATGCTGCTCGGCAATCCGCACTGGAGCGAGAGGCGAAGGTCCCGGGCCGGACCGGACCTTCTGCACCGCGGCGTTCACTGAAAGTCCCGGTCTGTCCCGTCCCGGACAGCGAGCACCGGCCCCGGCAACTCTAACCGGAATTGATGTGGCGCACATCACTTATCGAGAAACCCGTTCCCGAGCCGCGATGTACCGGCGGGGTGCACGGACTTCCAGTGACGGGCGATTTCGATGCGGCGTGCGATCCACACTCCGCCATGGGACTGCACGTGGTCGAGGAAGCGTTCCAACGCCGCGGTGCGGGCGGGTCGTCCGACAAGGCGGCAGTGCAGACCCACCGACAGCATCTTGGGGGCACCGGCCACACCCTCGGCATACAGGACATCGAACGCGTCGCGCAGATGGGCGAAGAACTGCTCCCCGCTGGGGAAGCCGCCGGCTGATGCGAATCGCATGTCGTTGGTGTCGAGCGTGTAGGGAACCACCAGGTGATCCACTGTTTTCGCACCGGTGATCACCTTTACCCAGTAGGGCAGGTCGTCTGCGTACGAGTCCGAGTCGTACTCGAAGCCGCCGTGCTCGACCACCAGGGCGCGGGTCTGCGGTGAGTCCCGCCCGGTGTACCAGCCGAGCGGGGGCTCTCCGGTGAGTGACCGCAGGATCTCCACCGCCTCGGCCATATGCTCGCGTTCGACGCTCTCGTCCTCGAGCTGGTAGTTCTTCCACCACAGACCGTGACACGCGATCTCGTGACCCAGCTCACCGAAGGCGCTCACGGCCTCCGGGTTTCGCTGCATCGCCTTCGCCACCGCGAAGACGGTCAGCGGCAGCCCCCGGCGCTCGAAGACCCGGAGCACCCGCCACAGACCGGCACGCGAGCCGTATTCGTACAGCGACTCGATGCTCATGTGCCGGTTGGGGAACGCCTCGGCGTCCACCATCTCGGACAGGAACGTCTCGGACGCGTCGTCGCCGTGGAGTGGGTTCTTCTCGGAGCCCTCCTCGTAGTTGAGGACGAACTGGACGGCGATCTTCGCGTCGTTCGGCCACTGCGGGTCGGGCGGGTATTGACCGTATCCGACCATGTCACGGGGGTAACCGGAATCGAAACCGATACTCATGCGAGCAATCCTTCCCGTCCGGCGTCGGTGAGTGAACCCCAGAGTCGCAGTCGCGCCATTCCACCGTCCGGGAAGATGTCGAGCCGCGCCTCGGTGATCGGCTGATCACTGTCGATGACGAAGCGGTGCCGGGTGTCGGGCTGCAGCCGAGTCCGGGGGAGGAGTTCCACCCAGTCGCCGTCGCCGTCCCGGCCCCGCAGGCCGGCCTCGCCGGGAGCGTTGCCGAGGAAGCAGGAGGTGTCGAGTTCGGCCAGCGACACAGTGCCCTGGGCGGCGAGCTTGATCTCCACCCAGTCGTTGTTGTCGTCGCGACGGCGAGAGGTCTCCCAGCCGTCGCCCATCACCCGGGCCGGCCCCGGAAGCAGCATGTTCTGCGGTGATCCGTAGAACATGTCGGAACACGAGGTAACTCGCGCGCCGTTCTCGAGTGCGGCCAGATCGAGGGGGCCTGCCGCGAGGAACCGGGGGTCGGGACGGCCCTCGCCGTGCACCCGCAACCGCGCGACTCCGCCGTCCGGGTACATGGTGAGCTTGACGTGCGTCCAGCGCTGCTCGGAATCGACCGCGAACTGATTCTCGGTGTCGCCCCGAATGGGGCTGCGGGCGACGATCGTGGTCCACTCGGTGCCCTCGACCAGTTCGTCGGCCGACGGATATCCCTCGACGGACGCCGCCTCCACCGAGATCTCGGGCGGGTAGTTGCCTCTGAACCATGCCGTGTCGACCACCACACCACGCACCACTCCCGGGACTCCCAGCCGGATGATCGCCTCGTCGGTACCCGCGACGCGGCGGCGGCGGGTCTCCCAGCCGTCGTAGACCTGGCCCTTGTGGCCGAATGTCGCCGGCTGATACACCGCGGCGGTGGGGCGGATGAGGTTCTCACGCTCGGCGAACAATTCGTCGTTGGCCCAGACGACGGCGCCGCCGAGGGTGCGGACCGCCAAGTCCGGCAGACTGCGAAAGAGGTTCTGGGTCAATCTGTTCGGGGTCATGGTGTGCGGCACCTCCTGATCGGGCGTGGGGCAAGTGTAGGGCGTCGGTAGGGCCGACGGGTGTCGTCGCGCGCTCAGCTCTCCGGAAGGACGGTGCGGGTGCGCAGGTCGCGAAGCGTGCGCACCGGGCATCCCGGCGCCTGTTCGAGCACAGCCTTTTCGTCGAACGCGCCGCACGCCAGTCCGCGCAGCACCACCGTCGCGAGAGCCTGCGCGGTGGCCGGTTCGTCCATCACTCCGCCTCCCTGGCGGTCGAGGTACGCCTGCAGTCGTGACGCCGCGGCAGGGAGCGCGCCTCGGTAGAAGTCGAAGGTGGCGAGCCAGCGGGTGATGAGATGTCCGGGGTGCATGTCCCAGCCCTGGTAGTAGCCGCGCTCGAGCGATCGGGTGACCAGCCGGTAGTGCCGGACGAGGGCGGCGTGGACCTCGTCGTCGCTTCCCCGCGGGATCACCTGAGTGGAGCCGTCGCACACCCACACTCCGGTTTGTGCCGCCGCCACCAGCAGCACCGACTTCGCGTGATCGGCTACAGGATGCTCGAGCGATTGGAACTTCGAGGCGATGCCACATGCTGCACTGTAATCGTAGGTGCCGTAATGCAATCCGGTGCAGCGACCGGCCGCCATGTGGATGGCCTTGGCGACGGTGACGGTACCGTCCGGTCCGATCACCGCCTGTGGGCTCTCGATCTGCAACTCGAACACCAGCGATCGCTCCGGCAGGCCGTGTGCGCGCTCGAGTGCCTCACACAGTGCAACCACTGCGGTGACCTGTTCGGCTGCACGCAGTTTCGGCACCGTGAACACGAAGCCGTCGGGGACGCCACCCGCCGCTTCGAGGACGAGTTCGAGTGTCCGGATGCCGCGCCTGAGCTCGTGCGGTGCCAATCCTTTGGTACGGATCCCCAGCGAGTGCGGACCGTCGGTGTCGCCGGCGAGCCGACCCAACGTGCGACCGGCACCTCGCGCGGCGGCATCCTCCACGTCGTCGCTGCGCCATCCGTACCCGTCCTCGAAGTCGATCCGGAGATCCATGATCGGACGGTGACCGAGGGTGGTCCGGACGTGGGGCAGCGCGCCCGTCGTGCCGATCTCGGCGAGTGTCTCAGCGTGCTGGTCCAAGAGGTCGATCGCGCGCTCCGCCCAGACCCTGTGGGTGTCCGGCCGGGCATCCGCGGCACTCACGTACACGGTGTGGATGGGCTGATCCTGGACTCGATCACCCGGAAAGTTCAGGGTGAGGGCCTGGTCGACGGGGGCAAGAATGGCCTCGATACGCTCGAATTCGCTGTCGGCGAGACGGGGACGATGCGGGGAGGTCACCGCTCGATCTTCGCAGAAATCCCGCTACGGCGGATGGCGAACAACCAGCTGGTGGCCGTCACTCCCCGCGGTGACGCTCTCCAGTGGATGCTAAATTGGGGTGCCGATGTCGCGAGCGGTGATGTGATCGAGGGCGCGTTCGGCAACGGCGGCGATGGTCATCGACGGGTTGCACGCGGCGGTGTTTCCGGGCATCAGTGCGCCGTCGAGCACGTACAACCCGGGTTGGCCGTGTACGCGGCCCTCGAGGTCGCAGACCGTACCCATGGATGCACCGCCCAGCGGATGCCAGGTGGAGGGGAACATGGCATTGGTGTCTGTGAGTATGCCTGCCGGACCGGCGATCTTGCTGACCGTCGGGCCGATGTGGCCGTTCTGGATGACAGCGTCGCCGTCCTTGGGCCAGCGCAGCAATGCGTCGTCACTGGCCGAGTCGTACACGAATCGGCCACGTCCCTCGCTGACGCCGTAACCGACCAGCATCGTGCTGCGTGCATCGAAGGAGAGTGGTGGCATCGATGCCTGGATGACCGTGACGGCGGAGGCGGGATCGTCCCAATTCAGGCTGCCGTAGATCACTGGACCGCCTTGCGGAGCGCCGAATTCTTCCTCGAGGCTCGTCCATATGTAGATCCGGTCGGCATTGGTTCCCCAGCCGCCGCCGAGGTCGTCCGGCAGGTCCGGGATTTGGCCTTTCGCTCCTGCCCGGACCAGCAGTCTGGTGGTATTGAGGCTGCCGGCGGCCATCACGAGGGCATTGGTGGTGAGGATCTTGTTTTCGAGCACCTTGCCGGTCGTATCGATCCGGTCGACGTACACAGTCCAGCGGCCGTCCTTTGCTCGCTCGACGTCGGTGACCTGGTGCAGGGTTTGCACCGTGACCCGGCCGGTTGCTTCGGCGGCGGCGATGTAGGTGACGTCGACCGAGTGCTTGCCGCCGTTGTTGACGCCGAAGGCGCCGTCGCCGTTGGTGTAGGAGGCGTTCACGCGTCCATCGAGTTCGTCGAGCGCGTAGTTCCAGTCGATCGGCATCGGGATTTTCGACACGGGGAGGCCGGCGCGCACCGCGTTCTGCGCAAATACCCTTGCAGCCTTGTAGTTCGGGCTGGCTATCAGTTCTTCGGGTGCGACGGCGAGCTGCAGCATCCGCGCGACCCGAGGGTAGTGGACTCGGTCCATGGTGGCCCAGTCGAGTTCCTCGGGAAAGTGCATGTTGAAGACGGCCTCGGCCGGCTGCAGCGTCATCCCTTGATAGATCAGGGATCCGCCGCCGAGACCTGCGGCGCACAGCGCGGTCATGTTGTCACCGGGCACCGCCTCGAGAAGACCCGTGTAGGGCTCCATAGCCACCGGCTTACCGAAGAGCTGCCGACTGGATTGATGCCAGAGAAAGCGCTTGTCCGGCGCCGTCGCATGCGGAAAGGTTTGGGAATTGGGCCCAGTGGGCCATCGCATACCACGCTCGAGCATCAGAACGTGCACGCCCGCCTCCGCTAGCCGAAGAGCTGCCACCCCGCCGCCGAACCCTGACCCGATGACGATTGCCCGGTGATCCTCACGGGTGAGCGGAATACTGGTCCGCCGATCCCCGAGACCGGTCCCGGCCTGCGCGATGCGCGGACTCGCCAGTGCGATCCCCGCGGCCGTGGCACCGGCCAGAAAGGACCGGCGATTGATTGCAGACACAGATTTCCCCCAGATCACAGACGGCACTAACTCGGCGAGATGTCGAAAGATCGACGCGCTCACACTGGGCGTGAACCAGCCACCCTCCGCCCAATGTCACATTGCTGCAGTCTAACTGAACGACTGTGACATTGGGCGCGAGGGGCTCGGGGTCGCGGCCGGCCCCATACCTCAGAAGCGGCGGACGCTGTAGATATGGAACTGCGACAACGGCGTCAATCCGACCGGAACACCGCGACCGTAGGCGTTGAAGACCTGCCCGAATCCCGCGTAGATCCCGATGTGAGATGCGTCGGGGTTGAGTACCACCAGGTCACCGGGGGCCATGGCCCACAACGGAATCGCCGTCCCGACCTCCGTCTGCTGCCAGGTGGTGCGGGGCAGACTCACGCCCGCCTGGCGAAAAGCCCACTGCGTCAGGCCCGAACAATCCCACGCGTCGGGCCCGGTTCCACCCCACAGGTACGGCTTGCCGGTCTGCGTCGTGGCAGCCGCCAACGCCGCGAGACCGGTGGGAGTGGGGATGGGCAACGGGATGATCCCCGAACCGCTGGAACTACCCGAACTGCTACCGGAACTGCCGGCGCTGCCGGAACTGATGGGAATGGGTGCGGCATTCACCGGTACGGTTGCCAACGCCGTGGCGCACAATGCGAGCACACCGGCCACCGCCGCTCGTCGCAAGGGACGGAGATTTCTGGGCTGGGACATGGGTCCCCCCTTTGCTCTTCATCACGCGCTGATCGACGGAGCCGAGCACCCTTCGGACGGAATCGAAGAGTCCTCGGTATCGTACAAGCGCAGCCGTGTTCCGCGCACCGAATCGAGATACTCGGTGCGTGGAACGTTCCGGTGATTACGGAAGCAGCTGGTCGATAAACGTGTTCGTGAAGATCCGATGCGGGTCCAGGGCGTTGTACGTGGCCCGCGCGGTGTCCCAGTTCTCGGACGCCGGAACGCCTTCGCGGTACGAGTCCGGCAGCCCTGCAGAGATGATCGCCGAGTCCGTATAGGGCAGTTCGGGTCCGAAGGCCCAGCCCTTGGACCATTCGGGCCGGAAGATGGAGTCACCGCCGTTGAAGTGGGTGCGCATCCACTGTTCCATCTCGCGGTAGAACGCGAACATCCCTGGCGTGCCTGGGACCCCGAGCACGTTCAGCCAGATCGCGGTATCCCATTCCGGGTGGTCCGGGCGAGGGCGGGTGGCAGAGATGGTGGGCGGTCCGGCGGAGGGAACCTGCACATCATCGGGCTGATCGAGGCCGCAGCAACGAATCTCGACGGGGCCGTTGAGCGGGAACTGGCCCAGCGATCGGTAGTGGTCCATCCGCGCGTGGAACCACTGGGTGAAATCGTGGATCACCTGGGCGACGTTGGCACGACTCGTGATCACGGCGCCCCCGCCCTCGGTGAGTCGCAGGGTGGTGGCCTTGATGTAGAACTGGACGTCCTTGGACCAGCCCCACACGTCGGATGAGATCGTACTGGCGAGGCCGGCGACGGTGGTCCCGAAGTACACCTGTCCGAACTCCGGCGCGATCCTCGGGTTTCCGGCCGCTGCCGGCGCCATCATGTCGGTGAGAACTTCGGGCAGGTTGTCGGAGAACATGTAGTTGTACGGTCCGTCGACCTCACGCGACTCCGGCGGCTTGTCCGGCGCGAGCGCCCAGACCTTGAGCCACGGATTGTCGGTGAAGGGGTACCAGATCGCCTCCAAACGGCCGGTTTCGGCGATGTAGCTCTCGAACGTCCGCCCCGCCGCGCCCGGTGCCGCGAACAATTCCCGCCACGGGATGTCGGTGCGACTCCGGCACCGCATCCGGACGTTGGGCCCGGCCTGCAGCGTGATCGACGTCAGGAACGTTCGCCCCAGGTGGGTGAGA
Source organism: Rhodococcus sp. (in: high G+C Gram-positive bacteria) (assembly GCF_049286785.1). GTDB lineage: Bacteria > Actinomycetota > Actinomycetes > Mycobacteriales > Mycobacteriaceae > Rhodococcus_F. Next base: position 9,409 of record NZ_JBAQEO010000596.1, read on the forward strand.
AGCGGCGTGATCTGCGGATCGTCTCGCGAGTAGGTCGCCAATGCGTACTCGTCGCCGGTCCACACCACCGCGGTCAAGGACGTCACAAGGTTGCTCAGTGAGCCGAACGTGTTGCCCGGCACCGTGGTCTCACCGTCCGCCGGCAATGCAGCCCCGTGTGCATTGACCGCGAGCGCCCCGGCGATGGTTATTTCGCCGACGGCGGGCAGGTTCGCCCAGCCCAGTCCGGCATCCTGGAGGGCCTGAGTGATGGCGACCAGGGTGGCCCCCGGACCGGCCGTCACGGTGGCGGGTGTGGTGCCCGAGTGCACGGTGACATCGCCCAGGTGGACCATGGTGTCGGCGAGGACAACCTTGTCGAGCGGGGCCCCGTTGACGACCGTCAGGGGAGTCCAGCCGTGCATGGCGCCGCGTGGTCGAATCTTGTATCCGTTGGCGTGCGCCCAGTTGGCCAGTCGCACCACGTCGTCCGGGTTCTTCGGCGCACAGGTCCACACGGCGTCGAGCATGATCTCCTTGGACCAGTTCTGGTACGCCTGCTGGTAGAGCGCGATGCCCTCCGGAAATCCGGGCGGGGCGGGCAGCGTCGACGTGGACGATCCGAAAGGGACGGCGTGGACCGGAGCCCAGCTTCCGAGCGCGGAGGCGGTCAGGGTCCCTGCCCCGGCGGCGAGGAATCGTCGTCTGG
>NZ_JBAQEO010000597.1:0-4971 GCF_049286785.1 Rhodococcus sp. (in: high G+C Gram-positive bacteria)
GCATACGACCTCCTTGATCGCCGCGGCGCTTCGGCCGCGGATCGCCAACGCCCGCGGACTGTCGTCCAGCCGGGTGATCTGGATCAGCCCGCGGCGGCGGCCAAGGCTCACCGCCTGCCCGACGAAACCGACCGACAACGCCGACGGCTTCCGGCCGTCGAGCAGTGCGAGTACGGTGTTGGCGCCGTGGGCGCCCATCGGGATCGACGCCTGGCAACTCATACGGACATGGCCGGCAACAGACTGCGGTGGAGCCGCCGCATCACCTATCCCCACAATTCGCGGGTGACCGACACACACCAACGACTCATCGGTACGCAGCCTGCCGAGTCGGTCCACCGGGAGCCCGCTGCGCCGGGCAAGACCGGGCACCGTGAACGAACCCGCCCAGATCGTGCAGTCCCCGAACAGGACTCGGTTGCCGCGCAAGTCGACTCCGCCGGCGCGTACGCCGGTCACAGTCAGCCCGCCCCGGACCGACACCCCCAGAGCAGACAACGTTCGCTCGATTACAGCGCGACCGCCCGCAGACATCGAGGCGGCGACCGTATTCGTCACCAGATCCAGCCTGAGCCTGGGGAACTGCTCTGCGATCTCAGCCGACGTTTCGATGCCAGTCAAGCCGCCGCCAACAACGACGATCCGAGCACCGGCGGGTAGCGCGCGCAGGCGCGCGTGAAGCCGCTCGGCAGCACCGAGCCCGGTCACCGCACCAACGTCGCCCTGCTCGAATCCCTGTCGATCGGCTCCGCTGCCCACGGCGTAAATCAGGAAGTCGAAGCCGACCACCTGGCCATCGTTCAACGTCACCGACCGCTCACCGATCGCGTCAACGGCCGCCACTCGAAGACGGACAGCGTGGTGCAGCAGATCGGCCAATGGAACGGTCGCGGCCCCGCTGCCGGCTGCGCATTGGTGCAACCGGATCCGCTCGACGAAATCACGCCGAGGATTGATCACGGTCACCACCACATCCGCGACCCCCACCGAGGCGACCCGATTGGCCGCCATCACCCCGGCGTAGCCCGCACCCACTACGACAACATGCGCCGTCACCACAACCTCCCAGCCCTCTCGCCGACCTCAATCACACACGTAAAGACACCGACCGCGACGGAAATGTGACATCCGGCCCGATTCGATCGGTCCTGCCCCGCCTTTGCACCAGTTCAGTTGCCGGCAGTTCGCCGCGAAGAACAGCTGGCTACGCCGCGAAAGAGGCTGAATATGGCTGACCGTCGACGAAGCCCGTGGTCGGCGTCATCGTCGCCGCGACGTGCGCCCATGCCGGTGCGTGCGCATGTCCCACGGTTCGACGGACAGCTCGGAATCTCGGTTCGCGGTGTCGCGCATCGCAAACGACCCGGGAGACGATGCCGACCGAACAGCCCCGGGCCACCCGGAGACGCTCCCCGGCCCAGCCTGGCAGCCAAGCCCAAGCACTCTGCAGGTGCGGCGCCCAGATCGCAGTTCGACAACGATCAGCCCCTGGCTGATCAGGCACCATATGGTGACCGCCACTGCCTCACGAACGATGTCCTCGTCGCAGCCGACCAGGTCAGCCCCTCGCTTCCTCAGACTCCAGATAGCCATGGTTTTCCGTCACGGCGACGCAGTCGAGATCCGCCACTTCGGGTCCATCGAACAGGTTGTCGACGTGCAAGGAAGGCCGAGGAGATCAACTGCATAAGCGTGTACCTCGACGAACCTTCCCGGCTGTTCGCGGTATCGCAAGATCCCGATCGGCCCACTCCAGTGCTCGCAAACCACGAGCCTCGCAAACCACGAGCCTCGCAAACCACGAGAGACTTCCCGAACGATCGCACCCACGCTGACGGGCCTTCGCTACTCGCTCGCCAACTACGGCAGTGTTCGACTGGCAAGGGGCGTCGTCACCTGTTTCGCGATGGTTGTCGTCCGACGCCGGCGGCGAAGCAGGTCCAGTCGCCGACGCTGGCTTGTTGCCAGTCGACCGCGACGTTGATGTGGATGCCGAGGGTACGGGCAAGGATCGCGGCGGGTACCTCGGCGGCGAGGGCGAACAGGGCGGCCGAGCGGGCCGGGTTGGGTCGGATTCCGGGCCGATTCACCGTCGATGACCTATGCGCGGGCTACGACCTCGAGAGGCCGGCCCTGTACGAGAACCGCAAGCTCGCTCGCACACCGCAGGATCTTGCGCGCCGCCGCTGTCCCGAGAAGGCTTGTCACCACGACACCGTGACGTGATCGGAGCCAGGGATGGATACCACGATTACCGAGATCGCTCCCGACATCTACCGGCTGTCCACGTATCTGGACGAGGCCGACCTGATCATGAACCAGATCCTTGTCGACGGTGAGGAACCGTTGCTGTTCCACACCGGTCAGCGTGCGCTGTTCCCGTCCGTGTCCGCGGCGGTCGGCCGGCTGATTCCCCTCGACAGGTTGCGGTGGATCACCTTCGGACACGTCGAGGCCGACGAGTGCGGCGCGATGAACTCGTGGCTGGCGGCCGCGCCGAACGCCGAGGTCGCACACGGGGCGATGGGTTGCTTCGTGCAGGTCAACGACCTGGCCGATCGGCCCCCGCGTCCCTTGCAGGACGGTGACGTGCTGGAGACGGGGAGCAGGACGGTCCGGCACCTCGACACACCACACGTGCCGCACGGATGGGATGCCGGGCTGATGTTCGAGGAGACGACGTCGACGCTGTTCTGCGGTGACCTGTTCACGGCGTTCGGTCATCATCCCGCCACGACGGACGGCGACCTGGTCGAACCGGCGCTGGCCGGTGAGGAGATGGGCCGCGCGACCTGCCTGACGCCCGCACTGGGGCCCACGATCCGTGCACTGGCGGATCGGAAACCGCGCACACTCGTCCCGATGCACGCGCCTGCGTTCACCGGCGACTGCGTGGGGGCGCTGCGTGAGTTGGCTGCGGGGTACGAGGCGCTCTTCACCGCCGAGCAGGAAAAGTTCAGCGCCGAGGCCTGACGGGAAGCGCAACCGGCGCTCGTCATATCGCCGGCAAGACCGCGCGGCAGCGCACAATGTGTTATCGGGAGTGGGCGTGCTGTCGGGTGTGAGGGAGGCTGGATGGCGACCGCGGGTACCAGGCAGGTGACGATCGACGGACATCGGCTGTCGCTCGGCAACCTCGACAAGGTGCTCTATCCCGAGACCGGGACCACCAAGGGTGAGGTGATCGACTACTACATCCGGATTGCGCCGGCGATGCTGCCCCACATCGTGGACCGCGCCGCCACCCGGAAGCGATGGCCCAACGGCGTCGACAGTGAGCCGTTCTTCGAGAAGAACCTCGCGGCGTCCGCACCCGCGTGGTTGGAGCGCCGTGCCCTCGATCATTCGGACCGATCGGTGACATACCCGGTGCTCAACTCGGTTGCCGCACTCGCGTGGGCGGGGCAGCAGGCGTCGCTGGAAGTGCACGTCCCGCAGTGGCGTTTCGAGAACTCGCATCGCGGTTCGGCCACGCGCATCGTGTTCGACCTCGATCCCGGGCCCGGTGTGGGACTGCCCGAATGCGCGGAGGTGGCACGTGCGGTGCGTGATCTCGTGGCCAACCTCGGCTGGGAGGCGTATCCGGTGACCAGCGGCAGCAAGGGGATCCATGTGTATGTGCCACTGGATCGCAGGCTGCAGGGTTCGGGTGTGTCGACGGTGGCCAAGCAGGTCGCGACCGGTCTCGAGAAGCTCCTGCCCGACCTCGTCACCTCGACCATGGCGAAGGCCGCGCGGGGTGGCAAGGTGTTCGTCGACTGGAGTCAGAACAATCCGTCCAAGACCACCATCGCGCCGTACTCCCTGCGCGGGCGCCCTCAGCCGTATGTCGCGGCGCCGCGAAGCTGGGACGAACTGGGTGATCCCGACCTGGCGCAGCTGCGGTTCGACGAAGTGCTCGCGAGGTGGGAGGCCGACGGCGATTTGCTGGCGGGACTCGATCCGGAACCGGAAGACAGCGCCCTGGCTGAGTATCTCCGCAAGCGTGATCCCGGAAGAACGCCGGAACCCATGCCGTCCGTTCCTCCGGAACACCCGGGCGATGGTAATTCGTTCGTCATCCAGGAGCATCACGCCCGGCGCCTCCACTACGACCTGCGGCTCGAACGCGACGGTGTGCTGGTCTCGTGGGCGGTTCCCAAGAACGTTCCGACGTCGACGGGGGAGAACAGGCTGGCAGTCCACACCGAGGATCATCCGCTGGAGTACGCCACCTTCTCGGGAACCATCCCGAAGGGTGAGTACGGCGGCGGCACGATGAACATCTGGGACACCGGTACCTACGACACCGAGAAGTGGCGTGAGGACGAGGTGATCGTTCGACTGCAGGGTGAGAAGGTGGAGGGCCGCTTCGCGCTGATCCGCACCAAGGGTGACCAGTGGCTGATGCATCTGATGAAAGATCAGGATCCGGCCGGTTCCAGGACTTCCGAACTGCCCCGTGGACTGGCACCGATGCTGGCGACGCCCGGAACGCTCGATGGTCTGGACGCGAACGAGTGGGCTTTCGAAGGAAAATGGGACGGCGTCAGGGTCATCGCGGAGATCAGCGACGGTCAACTCCGCCTGCGCAGCCGGGCGGGCAACGACAAGACGAAGGACTATCCCGGATTAGCTTGGCTGGAAGATGCTTTGGGTGACCACGAGGTGGTCCTCGACGGCGAGGTCGTGGCGTACGACAGCAACGGCATCACAGATTTCGGTCTCCTGCAGCAGGGTGACGAGCCTCATTTCCTGGCGTTCGACGTGTTGTATCTCGACGGCGTGTCGTTGCTGCGTAAGAAATACACCGACCGCAGGCGGGTACTGGAGGCGCTGGCCGCCAAGGTCGACGATCTGGTGGTGCCCCCACAACTGCAGGGTTCCGCGGAGGAGGCCCTCGCGGAGAGCCGTCGCAAGGGGTGGGAAGGTGTGGTGGCCAAGCGCCGCGACTCGGTGTATCTGCCGGGCAAACGGGGGTCCAGTTGGATC
>NZ_JBAQEO010000598.1:0-4960 GCF_049286785.1 Rhodococcus sp. (in: high G+C Gram-positive bacteria)
CGCATGCGGTGATGCAGGAGACGAGCACCCTGTCGCCGGGTGAGAGGTTCTGCACACCCGGCCCCACCTCGACGACGGTGCCGACCGCCTCGTGGCCGAGAATCCGGCCGTCGGTGACCTCGGGGACGTCGCCGCCGAGGATGTGCAGATCGGTGCCGCAGATGGTGACCGCGTCCACCCGGACGATCGCGTCGCCGGGGTCCTGTATGCGCGGGTCGGGCACGTCCTCCCATGCTCGCTGCCCCGGTCCGTGAAACACCAGCGCCTTCATGTGCCGGCCCTCCTGAGCCTGGGGTACTTTCCGGCCTAGGCCATCTCGGGGACGTGCAGATGAGCGATGGCCAGCTCGAACTCGGCCACCTCGATCGTTTCGGTGGCCGCCTCGTGGTTTGCCGCCGCGGTCACAGCCTCGAGCTGCTCCGTGTTGCCTCGCATCGTCTCGGTGCTGTCGAAGGTCACCGACGACACCATGCGGCCGGCAGCATGGTCGACGAGCAGGCTGGCGCTGCAGAACCCGTCGAGTTCCTGCATCGAGGGCAGCGACGCCATCTTGAACACGTCGACCGCGTGATCCACGTGTCCCGGTTCCACCTTGAACCACGAGACCCGCACGCAGGCGCCGCGTTGCGACGGATGGTCGCGGTGGAGGAGCGCGATGTCCCACCGCGTGACCGCGGTGTCGCCGTGGAAGACCTCGGCGGTGTGCTCACGGAGATGATGGACCGGCCCTTCGCTCGCGCGGAGCGACTCCTCGTCCATCCAGGAACTGGTGGCGATGCACCGGCCGGAGTCACGGTCCACGAGCAAGGACAATCCGGCGCATCCCCCCATATCCGCAAGGACTGGCATCACGGTATCGCGCATGTGCTTGATCCCGACATCGATGAACGACGGATGCGCATGAATGGTGGTAGAGCGTGCGTACACGGTCGACACCCTTCTGTTCAGGCGGCGCCCCACGGCGCCGACGGGTCAATCCGACGCCTTCCACGGTCCTCCGCCGCGATCGGCAAGGCAAGAGGTGGGTAACACCGGATCGTGTGGGGGTCGCGAACCCACCGTCACAGATCGTTACCCGCATAGGAGAGGTTGAAGCTCTTGTTGGTCAGGGGGAAATCGGGCACGATCGTCTCCGCCAGGGCAACGGGCAGCGCCGGCCAGGTCAGAAACGACGGATCGACGATCTTGAACCTGGTCAGGGTATTGCCGCGGGTTTCCACCCGGTGCACGATGGTTCCGCGCCAACCCTCCACCAGTCCCACCCCCGAGGCCGGGCCGGCGTGCGGCGGGCGGGGTCCGGCGTGGCGACCCGGTGCGGCCATCGGGAGGAGGTGCTGCAGCAGGTCGATCGAATGGGCGACCTCGTCGGCGCGAACCAGGAAGCGGGCCATGACATCTCCCGCGGTGCGGGTCGTCGAGCCGACTCCGGCGGCCTCGGCCAGGAACGGATGGTTGCGGCGGGCGTCGGGATCGACGCCGGATGCGCGCGCGACCGGGCCGAGTGCACCCAGGTCGCGGACGGACTGCGCGGTCAGGACGGCGGTGCCGGTGAACCGGTCGCGCACGGTGCTGTTGCGCAGCGCGAGGTCGGCGATCGCGGCCACGTCCTCGCCGATCCGGGCGAGTACGGCGGGGTCGGGCAGCGACCGGACCTGCGCGCCCCCCGGGAACACACCGTCGCGGAACAACCGGTGTCCGGTCATGGCGGCGCCCAGTCGCATGAGTTGCTCGCGCACGTCCATGGCATGACTGTTCATGATCGCGAATCCGACGTCGTTGCACAGTCCACCGAGGGTTCCGACGTGGTTGTAGATGCGTTCGAGTTCGAGCAGTATCGCCCGCAGAACCGCCGCGTTCCCGGGAACCGTCCACTGCGCGGCGTCCTCGACGGCGAGGCAGTACGCCAGGGTGTGCCCCACGGTGGTATCGCCGGAGATACGTTCGGCCAACGCCAGCGCGTCGTCGACCGTCCTGCCCTCGGCGAGCTTCTCGATCCCCTTGTGGGTGAACCACAGTCGCACCTTGAGCTTGAGGATGGTTTCCCCCACCACGGAGAACCGGAAGTGGCCGGGCTCGATCAGACCGGCATGCACCGGACCCACGGGTATCTCGTAGACACCCGGGCCACGCACGGTGACGAAGGGATACGGCTCGTCGGTGGAGCCGAATTCCGGCGCCGGGCCGGCGTCGTCGCGCATCGGATACCAGCCCTGGGGCCAGTGCTGATGCCGTACGAGTCTGCGTGCCAGCGGATGGTTCTCGGGAGTGATGCCGTAAAGGTCACGCATCTCCCGTTCGAATCGGCTGGCCGGGAAGGACGACGAGGCCAGTGTGGGGACCGTGGGGGAGGCCTTGTCCGTCCGCATCACCAGTTCGACGCGTCGGTCCGGTGGGCCCGCGATGAAGAGATAGACGATCCGGAACTCGTCGGTTTCCTCGTGTGCAGCAATCGATGCGAGACGGAAACCCTGTCCGAGAAGTGTGTCCGCTGTCGGTGACAGTTCGTCTGCGGTGACGGTTCGGGTGCCCCGGTTGCTGCGCAGGTTCATGGAGAACGCGCCGTCGCCGGTCATCGGGCTACCACGATCGCGCCGGCGGTGGTCAACAGATCGTGCAACGGGAAGACGAATATCCCGAGCAGCGCCAACCCGGTCAGGCCCAACACCAAGGGGACGGTCTGCAGCCGGTCGGCCGTCACCGCGGGCGCGCCGGCCACCGGTGAAGCGGAGCTGAAGAACATCGGGGTCACGCGGGCCGCGATGACGATGAACAAGACGATCACCGCAGCGGCCGCCACCGCGGTTGCCGCCACAAGTCCCGAACCCATGCCCGCGTTCACGAGGGTGTGCATGCTGGCGAAGGGACTGAACGGAGGAAATCCGAGCAGAGCGGCCAGGGCAAGAACCGAGACCCCGGCTGCGGCGGGATGACGGGTGAGCATTCCGCGCAGTCCGTCGAATTCGGTGCTGCCCTCGCAGGCCGAGATCTGCCCCGCCCCACAGAACAGGACCGCCTTGCCGAGGCCGTGACCGAGCAGGTGCAGCAGAACCGCGGCCACCGCGATCGGCGTACCGATCGCCAGTCCGAACACAGCGACAGCCATGTACTGCATGCTCGAGTAGGCGAGTAAACGCATGTAGTCCCGCTGGACTATCAGCATCGACACCGCCACTGCCAGCGATGCCAGAGCGACTGCAAGCAACAGTGCCCGAACGAATCCCTCGCCCAGCCCGACCGTCACGACGCGGTGGCAGCGGAGCAGCGCGTAGACGGCCACGGCCAGCAGGCACCCCGACATCAGGGCCGAGACGGGGGCCGGGGCCTGGCCGTGCGCGTCGGGCAGCCAGCTGTGCAGGGGAACCAGCCCGGCTGCGGTTCCGAAGCCGATCAGCAGCAGTGGGAACGCGATCCGCAACACTCCCGGGTCGAGCAGGTCGGCGTGCTCGGCCAGGTAGGCCCAGTCCGAGGAGCGGTGTTCACTCGCCGCCCCGTTGCCTGCAGCGACATAGACCAGCACCGTTCCCAATCCCGCCATGGCGAGTCCGACGGAGGTGATGACCACGAACTTCCATTTCGCTTCCCACGCGGCGCGAGTGCCTGCCGAACCGATGAGCGCGGCTGTCGCAACGGTCATCGCCTCCACGGCGATCCACAGCATGGCAAGGCTGCCCGCCGATACCGCGACGGACGACGCCGCGAGAAACACAGACACTCCCACGCCGAAGGTCCGTGTCTGCGCGGGGGTGGTGCGTCCTGCCCGCACCTCGGCATCGACGTGATACACCCCGGCCCAGGTTGCCACGACGGCCACCACTCCGACAACCAGGAGCATCACTGCCGAGAGCGCGTCTGCACGCAGCGGGCCGGCGGTCAGGACGGAACCGTCGACCGTCGCGAGAGAGGTGGCTACACCGTCGAGTCCGATGATCACGCTCGCCCAGACGGTGACCCATCCGATACTTCGCCTCCAGCCGGCCAGGGCGGCGGCGACCGCCACCAGCAGCGGGGCGATGATCGGAAGAGCCAGCAGCGCCGGCACGACAGAATCCGGCGCCGACCACTCCAGGGCCACCGCGTCATACCCGCCCAGCATGGCAACCCTCCTCGCGCCGCATCCGCTCGTCCGCCATCAGTCCCGCAGCTGCCTCAGCGTGTCGGGTTCGGCCCCGTCGAACTCGGTCCGGTCACCGATGGTGAGCAACACGATCCATAACAGCAGGTCCAGGGTCACCGTCATTGTCACGACCGCCGCGCTGCCCGTGGACAGCAACGCTGTCGCCATGACTCCGTTGCACAACAGGAGTACTCCCACCGCTTGCGCGAGCGCGGGCCGACGGGTGATCACGGCGAAGAAACCCACGAAGACCACCGCAAGTGCAAGCGGGATGACCCGTGTCGTCTCGGCGGGGACCAGCCCGACCACCGGACGGCTCACCGCATACGCCAGCAGCGTCAATACGACAGCGGCCACCATCGACGCCGGGACGTTGACCAGCGGAAGCGCGGTCACGGACGACTGGCCCAGCGGTAGCGCGGTCACCGACGACTGGCCGCGCAGGAGTCTGCCCAGCCCAGCGGGCGTCAGTACGCCGTTGAGCAGAAATATGACCAAGGCGATTGCGAACAGTCCCGCGTTCTCGGTCTGTACTCCCACCAGCACGCTGATGACGGACAGCACGACGGCCTGCGCTGTCGCCAGCCGGACGATCGCCGCGAGGTCGCGCAGCCACAGCGTGGCGATCGCCGTGAGCAGGAATGCCCCGCACGCCAGATCGAGCGTCTCGGTGAACAGGATCATGCTCATCCCTCCAGGAAGAACGACGCCGACACGGCGAGGGAACCGAACAGGAACGACACCGCCAGCAGTTCGGGCACCCGAAACAGTCGCCACTTGGCCAGGAACACTTCCGCGACGGCTATCGCACCGCCGAGGAGGGCGACCTTGACGGTGAAGGCGACC
>NZ_JBAQEO010000599.1:0-2712 GCF_049286785.1 Rhodococcus sp. (in: high G+C Gram-positive bacteria)
CATCGTGCGGCCCTGGGGTCGACGAGTCCTGGTGCTGACGACCCGGGGCCGGCGCACCGGGCTCGCTCGGTCCGTCCTGCTCCAATACTTCCCCGACGGCCCGGACCTCATCGTCGTGGCCGCCAACAGTGGCCGCCCCACACACCCCGCCTGGCACCACAACCTCACGGAGACCCCCGAGGCGACCGTCGAGGTCGACGGGCACACCCGCACCGTGCGCGCCGTCGAGCTCACCGACGCGGAGGCGAAGCAGTGGTGGCCGAAGGTGGTGGCCATCGCTCCCAGCTACGCCCGGATCCCCGAGCGGACCACCCGACGTGTCCCGTTCATCCGACTCGTCCCCGCGGCCTGACCGGCGATGGCACGGGTCCGCGGCAGCATCGACATCGCTCGACCGGTGGAGGAGGTTTTCGACTTCGTGGCCGATCAGCGCAACGAAGTGCGCTACAACCCCGCCATGACCGACTCGATCAAGATCACCGACGGTCCGATCGGGGTCGGGACACGGTTCCACGCGACCATCCTCCGCCGAGGCAAACCACTCGAAGTGATCATCGAGTGCACCGGGTTCGACCGCCCCCGCCTGCTGGCATCACGGAGCGTCATGACGGGTGCCGTCGCTACCGGGCAGGTGAAATGCGAGCCCATCGCGAGCGGCACCCGGTTCCAGTGGGACTGGCAGATCACCGTGCCGGGCATCGCCCACCTCGCCGGACCCGTCGTCGGATTCATCGGGCGTCGGCAGGAACGCGCCATCTGGACGGGACTCAAGCACGTCCTCGAAGCCGGGACCGACACCCCCTGATCCGCGCCGCCGCCGGCATGCAGTCCCGGCCGAACGGACCCACGCACCTCCCTCGAAGAAAGACAAATGGGCTCGCGTTCTGCCGCCGGGGCCTGCGGCCTGCTTTGCGGCGCGGCCGTGGCGACGCCGTGGTACAGGTGAAACACGAAGCGGCTCTTGTTGCAGGACAGGCTGATTCGGCGGGCACCTGCCGAGGACGGTGACCGTGTCCTGGGCAGGGCGAAGGCTAGAGACTGAACGTCTGCGGTATGCGGCAGTACCGGATGTTCGGCCGGGCGGGCTGCGCACCGGTTCGGACAGCGCGGTCAGCGGCGAGAGTGCGTTGACTACGACCGGTCTGCCGGCCGTGGCCGGTCGAGGTGGCGCCCGAGGTCGTAGGCCTGATCCAAGTACTGCTTCACCAGGCCGGTATCCGCTGCGGTGGCGGCATAGAAGTAGACGTGTTCGACGTCTTCGATGCCTGGATAGCGGAAGGTCCATTCGTCCAGCACCTTGCTGATGCTGTCGCGAATCCCGGCATCGTAGGCGTTCTTGTCGAAAATCGTCGAGGTCATGATCAGGGCTCGTCGGTGGTGCAGGAGCGGAATGCGGCCGTCGACGTCGCCATACCAGCCCGCCTCGGTGAGCCCGAACGCGAAATCCAGGGTCCAGACGCGATCGATCCAGCCCTTGAGGATCGACGGGAAGTTGCAGAAGTGTATCGGGGCGATGAACGCGAGGGCGTCGGCGTCGGCAACCTTCGCCTGCTGTGCGAGGACGTCTTTGGGCATCCGGCTGCGGATAAGGGCCGCGATCTCGGATGGGGATTTTCCGCGCAGCGCACGTTGGGCGAGCCAGCGTTGTCCCGGCCACCGGCAGGAATTCAGTACCCTCCCACGGAGGTCCATCCGTGCCAGGATGTCGGCGGGTATATCGGGACTGATATAGCTCGCGCTGTCACGGTCGCGCAACACCGGGTCGAAGTTGATCGCGTGGAGATCGACGACCTCGCTGTGGTGGCCGGCATCGCGGAGCCCTTCGGTGAACCGTTCGAGCACACTGTGACAGAACGACTGGGGGTCGTTGTGGGCATAGATCGTCAGCACTTTCATCGCAGACTCCGTTCGTTCACTGCCATTCCGCGAACCCATTCAGGTGCGGACTCCCCGCGGGTTGTCCTACCGCGCTCGCAATACGCGCTCAATGTCCTGGGTAGTCACCGGACGATGGGTATAGGCGGCAATCATCGCGAGCAGAAACATGACACTCCACCCGGCGATCACCCAGCCGGGCCAGTAGCCGCATTCGCGCCCAGTCTATTTCGCGGGTCGTCATTCCGTGCCGCCGGAAGTCGTGTCAGTTTGCGTCCCGCCGTCGGCGGGATCAGATCCGTGTGTCATCACCGTCTCCTCGATCGTGTGCGGCGTTCCGGGGTTCGCTCTCCAAGCGTGACCCGCAGCTACTGCCCGGCCCAAGAGGCCAAGGTCCCTCCGCGAGGGACATTTGTCGAGGCACACGGTGGAGTCACACCTGAATCGGGTTTACACCAATCTCGACGTGACCCGAATTGAGCTCGCCGCGATCATTCGCGCGGGCGCCAACCGCTGACGCAGGCGGATTTGCCGAGTTCGGGGATGTGCCCCGAGCTCGAGTGAGCACGGCGACCGAGTCGAGACGGTGATGCAGCAGGCGCTCGACAGCCTGCCGACAAACGGACGCCTCCAGTGCAGTAGCGAAGTCGTCCCGGATAGGCAGCCTCGATACCGAGACGCGGGTCCGCGTACAGAATCCCCTCTACTCGCTTCTGGAGACTCATACCTTCGTCACGGTCGATCTCGGCAAGTACGTCGCCGGCGATCCGACTGCATCGGCGAGTGCGGAACCGTCGAGAGGGCCGCCATGAAACTTGCCAAGTCCAAGGGATGACG
>NZ_JBAQEO010000600.1:0-2855 GCF_049286785.1 Rhodococcus sp. (in: high G+C Gram-positive bacteria)
CACTCGGCTGGTCCGTTGGTGCGGATGCGGGTACGGGCTGATTCATCGAAAACTCCAAACCCTTGTCTCTCGTGGCTGCGTGTCTCTCCGAGGCTGCGTGTCTCTCGAGCTGCGTGAGCCGGTACGCGGCTCCCCCGAGGCTATCAATCAGCGTCGACCGCCCGGGTCGCCTCACGCTCGGATGTGCTCGATTCGGTATCCCGGAAGACGAAAGTGTCGTAGGCCCAGTACCGGAAGACGACGGCGACGATCTGTCCGATCACGGTGCCCGACACGTTGTCCGCGAGAGGGCTCGACAGGTCGAGCACGTACCGGGAGAAGCCGAGGCAGCCCAACTGAAGTGCAATCGCCACCACGTTGAAAACGCCGTACAGCACGTACTGACGCAGGGGGTTTCCGGTCTTCCGGTGAGAGAACGTCCAGAACCTGTTTCCGAGGTACGTGACGACGGTCGCGACTCCGATAGCGATGATCTTCGCCACAAGGGGATTGCTGAACAGTGGCCCCTCGCCGCCCCAGAACACCAGCACGTTGTAGGTGCCCGCATCCACGAGGAACCCTAGGACACCCACCACGAGGAACGCGCCACCGCTTCGTGCCAGGGAGCGCATTCTGTCGAGGTCTGGGGACGGAGCCGGCACGTGGCGAAGGGTACACGCGCGCGGTGTCGTGTTCTGCATCGGCGAGAGCATCGACTAGCCTGCCTTCGCACGCACAATTTTCGAGATCCGAGGAAGTCAGCCGGTGGAACCCTCCACGATGAGAGTGGCCGCTGTGGTCCCCTGCCACAACGAGGAAGCCTCCGTCGGCAAAGTGGTGAGCGATCTCAAGGCAGCCGTGCCGGGCATCACCGTCTACGTCTATGACAATCTGAGCACCGACGCCACCGCGGATAAGGCGGCGGCCGCCGGCGCGATCGTCCGGCGCGAGGACGTGAAGGGCAAGGGCAACGTGGTTCGCCGGGCGTTTGCCGACATCGAGGCCGACGTCTACGTCATGATCGACGGTGACGACACCTACGACGCATTCGCCACACCACTCATGATCGAAAAGCTCCTCAGCGGTCCCTATGATCATGTCCTCGGGGTGCGGTGCCAGGATCCGGAGGGGGATGCGTACCGCGCCGGGCACGAAACCGGCAACAGGGTGCTCAACGGCGTGGTCGGCTGGGTTTTCGGCACCAACGTCCACGACATGCTCAGCGGTTTCCGGGTGTTCTCCCGTCGCTTCGTCAAGAGTTTCCCGGCTGTGTCGCGCGAGTTCGAGGTGGAGACCGAACTGACCGTCCACTCGCTGCACCTGCGCGTTCCGCAGACCTCCGTGGAGGTCGGGTTCCGCGACCGCCCCGCCGGAAGCGAGAGCAAGCTGCGCACCTATCGGGACGGCACCAAGATCCTCTCGCTCATCGTCACGCTCGCCCGGCACGAACGACCTGTCGCCTTCTACGGACTCTTCGGCACCTTCAGCGTGCTGGTCTCGTTGATCCTCGCCGCGCCGATCGTCGTCGAGTTCTGGGAAACCGGACTCGTCCCCCGCTTCCCGACACTGTTCCTCGCTTTCACGCTGGTGATGCTGGGATGTCTGGCATGGACCGCCGGGCTGATCCTGGACGGCATCCGCCGGTCACGTCACGAGATGGCCAGGTTGCTGTACCTGCGGGACGGGATCCCGAGAAGGAATCCCGAATGATGCCGGAGCAGACGGCACCGGCAGACACGACCGAACCCCGGCCGATGCCCCGATCGGCAGCGCCCACCGTGGCCCGCCCGACTGCCGAGCCTGCCGATGCTGTGCCCGCCGATGCCCGGCCGGCGGACCGCCGGATCGGTGCGGTGTCCATCGCGTTCCTCGTCATCGCCACGATTGCCGGGGCCGTGTTCGCGGTCCTCACCCCCGCATTCTGGGGTCACGACGAGATCACCCAGTTCGGTCGCGCGTATCAGG
Organism: Rhodococcus sp. (in: high G+C Gram-positive bacteria); assembly: GCF_049286785.1. Lineage (GTDB taxonomy): Bacteria > Actinomycetota > Actinomycetes > Mycobacteriales > Mycobacteriaceae > Rhodococcus_F. The sequence goes on from NZ_JBAQEO010000600.1 coordinate 1,945, forward strand.
TGGCGCACGGGGGTGTCTTCCCTCAGGAAATCGACGACGAGCGCGGGATCGCGTTCGGTGGAGACATACCGGACAGCGTCGACGCCCTCATGCACTACGCGCTGAACGATTACCGGGACAACCCGGAAGAACCCCTGCCGATGGTCGCGTCTCCCGACGGCTACGACCGGCTGGAATCGGCACCGATCTCCGAGACCACCACGCGCATGTGGTTCACCAACACGGCGGCATACTCGCCGGTCGCATATCTGCCCGCGGCAGCCGCCATCCGCACCGCCGAATTCCTCGACCTGAACGTGGGCGGACTACTTCTTCTTTCTCGGCTCTCCGGCGTCGTCGTGTTCGTGGCCGTCGCCGGATTCGCCGTGAACTCCCTGCGCCGGTATCGGATCGCGTGGCTGGCGTTTGCTTTGGCACTTCTTCCCATCGCGGTTTTCCAGGCCGGGACCGTCACCGCCGATACCGTGACCAATGCCCTTGCACTGCTCGTGTCCGCGCTGTTCGTGAAGGCGGTGTTCCTCCGGGACCGGCTCAGCAAGCCCGAGACCGTGGTCCTGCTCGCCTCGGCAGTGCTGCTTCCACTGTGCAAGCCGACCTACGTCCTGCTGGCTCTACTCGTCGCACTCGTCCCGGCCACGCAACTTGGCTGGACGCGCCGTGTGCGCCCGCTTGCGCCCGCCGCCGCCGCGATCGGCATGATCCTCTTCCTCGTCTGGACGAGGATCTCGGCAAGGACCACCGAGGGAATGGGATTCATGCGTCCCGTCGACGAGTGGTATTCGGTAATTCCCGCCGAGCAGATGTCGCACGTTCTCGGCGACCCGTTGAACTTCGTGGCGACCTTCCTCCAGACGATGATGATTCGGGATCAGCTCTATTTCGTGCAGTTCTTCGGCGAACTCGGCTTCAGC
>NZ_JBAQEO010000601.1:0-2063 GCF_049286785.1 Rhodococcus sp. (in: high G+C Gram-positive bacteria)
GTCCTCGCCCATCTGCAGCTGCGACGCGGTGCGATTCGCCTCCGCGATCGTGCTCTGCAGCGGGGGCCGAGCGCCCTCGAGTAGCTGGGCGAGATCTCCTGTGGCACCGGCTATCCGCGGAATCGCGTCACCGATCGGGTCACGGTCCTGAGCGAGGCCGCTGACCAGTTGCTGCAGTTGATCCAGGGTGGTCCCGAACTGGTCCCCTCGATTGTTGATGGTTCCGAGCACCTCGTTCAGGTTGGTGATGACTTCCCCGATCAGCTGGTCGCGGTCGGCAAGTGTGTTGGTGAACGAACTCGTGCTGCCCAGCAGCGACACGAGCGTTCCGCCCTGCCCCTGGAACACCTGAACCAGCGCCTCCGACAGGTCGTTGACCTGCTGGGGATTGAGCGAACGCAGAAGAGGCTTGAATCCGCCGAGCAGAAGATCGAGATCCAATGCAGGCGAGGTGTTCTCGACAGGAATGGAGCCACCGTCGGGCAGCGGTTCCGCCGAACCAGCCCCCTCGAGAAGCTCGAGGTAGCGGTCGCCGGTGAGATTCTCGTAGCGGACCGTCGCTTTGGTTCCTTCGAAGAGCGTGTACTTCGAATCCACACTGAAGTCGACGTCGGCGAGGGCATCCTTGCCGATGGCCACCGTGTCGACCTTCCCGACGGGCACCCCGGCGATCCGCACCTTGGCACCCGACGCGAGCCCGGACACATCGGTGAACGTCGCATGGTAGTCGTTGGCCGTGGTGAACCGGTACTGACTGAACACCAGCGCCAGTCCGGCAAAGACGAGCAACATCACCGTGGCGAAGACCATGAGCTTGACCGTGTTACCTCGCATCGTCACCGACCACCCTGCTCCGGGTAGACACCGGCGAACAACAACTGGAAGACCTTCGGCATGTTGACCTGCACCTTCGTCGACGGTACGAACGGCACCGTGCCGGTGTCGGATGCAAAGAACTTGGCGTGCACGGTGGGGTCGGGGTTCGGAAGCCCGGCACAGTTGGGTCCTCCCGTCGCATTCACTTTCGGCAGGTCCCGGGGGTAGGAGTACGGCTCCATCCCGTACAGGAAGCTGGCACTGAGGGCGATGCCCGGCTGATTGCCGCCGATGAGCTCCTCGGCCAGCGGCTGGACGTTGTTCAACCCGACCATGAAGCAGGAAATCACGGGTGAGTACTCCTCCAGCAGTTCGGTGGTCGGCAACAACACGTCGAGGGAGGTCGCCAGGTTCTGTTCGTTCTCACCGAGCACCGTGTTGGCGGTACCGGCGAGTCCGGTGGCGTTGAGAAGCACGGCGTCGAGGTTGTCCTGCTCGTCCACGACGGTGCCGCTGGTGGCGGTCGCGTTGTCGAGTATCCGCATCAGGTCCGGGGCGGTGTCCGCGTAGACATCGGTGACCTGTGCGGCCTTGACCAGATCCTCCCGCAGTCGAGGGAGACTCGGGTTCAGCTTCGCCAGGTATCGGTCGCCCTGCTCCAGGAGTTCGCCGAGCTGTTCACCCCGTCCACGCAACGCGGAAGCGAGAGCGCCGAGAGTGGCAGTGAGCTTCTCGGGCTCGATCTGGGCAAGTACGTCCGAGAGGTGCTGGAAGACGGTGTTGAACTCCACGGTGACGTTCTCGGAGGCGATGACCGCCCCTGGTCGGAGATGGGTGGAGGCGGGCTCTTCCGGCATCACGAGATTCACGTATTTGGCGCCGAACACGGTGGTGGATTTGATTTCCACCGATGCGTTGGACGGGATGAGCGACATCATGTCGGGATACATCTCGAGCTTCAGTTCGACCCCGTCCTCGACGTGCTCGATGGAACCGACCTTGCCGACCTGGACGCCGAGGAGCTTGACCTTCGCGTCGGGTTCCATCACCAGACCGGCTCGATCGGACGTCACCGTGACCGGTGTGGACTCGCTGAACGTCCCGTTGAACATGGCCAGCGAGACAGCCACGATCGCAAGCAGGCTCGTCACGAGTACGAGTGCCGCCAGCTTCTTCCTGCGACTCGAATCAGACATCTGCCGGCACTCCTATCCCGAGAGGTTGAAGTTGCCGGACCCGCCGTAGAT
>NZ_JBAQEO010000602.1:0-5956 GCF_049286785.1 Rhodococcus sp. (in: high G+C Gram-positive bacteria)
CTTCCGTCCCGAAGACCAGCAAGCCGAGGTGAAGCGACTCCTGTCTCTCGGAGCCCGGCATGCGGATGTCGGTCAGGGCGAACAGAGTTGGGTTGTTCTCGCCGATCCCGAAGGAAACGAGTTCTGCGTCCTCTCCAGCCGGTGACGAAGGCTGTGGTCACGCGTGCAGCCTGCGGAGCGCGCGGTGCTGAACCACGAGAACGCGGCCCACGGGTAGACCGAGCACCCCGGCGGTGTCGGGCACGGAGAGCCCGTCGATCACCCGCAATGTGACGATCTCGCGCGCAATCGGTTCCAGGCTCTGCAGCGGACCCTCAGTCGCCGCGGCGGTGATGTATCCGGCCTGCGCCACCACGCGCCGGATCACGCGGTAGATCTCCTGCATCGGATGCTCCCGTCGGGCAAGGCGCGGTAGTTCGCGGGCCACCGCCAGGCAGGCGTCATGCGCCACCGACTCGGCCGAACGCGCCCGGCAATAACGCACCACGCGCGGCCACAACACTTCGACAGCGGCCTTGACGGCCTCCCGATCCCCCGCCGCCGCGGCCAGCGCGGCCGAATGGAGCTGTTCATCGACGACACTCATGTGCAATTCCCCCGAATTCGCCACCAGAACTCCGCCGACCACCGGCGTGCAGAACGTCTCCCCTGAGCCTTTCACCACTCTACTGCGGCGCACATCGGGGACTTTCCCCATTTCCGGCCCCATATACCGGGTTACAGTTCGGGCTTCCTCCGGAGACTCTTGGTCTGACCACGCTGCTTCTTCGCATCCAGCCTGCGCTGCCGGGATCCCCTGGTGGGCGCGGTCGGCCGCCTGTGCCGACGTTCCGACAACAGAGCCGATCGAAGCAGAGCCGACATACGCGCCCGCGCAGCCTTGCGATTCCGCAACTGAGACCTGGTCTCCGACGCCGTGATCGTGACGACGCCGTCCACCATCCGATGCGCGAGCGCCGTCTGCATGCGGTCGAGCTGAGCCGCCGACAGGGTCGAGAGGGTCCACAGATCGACCGCAAGTTCCACCCGCGAATCGGTGGTATTGACCGACTGGCCGCCGGGCCCGCCCGAACGGGAGAACCTCCACCGAAGTTCGGCGGCGGGGATGACCAGCGCCCGCGTGACCTCGAGATCGTCGGTCACCTCGGCGCCGCCGAAGACAGGAGTCCCTTCGCTCATGATGGCAGTTTCCCATGATCACCGTGCGCATCGACATCCCGTAAATAGTTCCGCGCAGTAACGACGTAGTGTCCAGCTTCGATGAACGTTGGACTATCACTGTTTCCTTGAAGGACCTCCATGTGACGCACAACCCGCCCTCCACGCCTGCCCCGCGCGACCCCGCCCGGCGCGACAAGGCGCACTGGATCACCGGCGGTCTCGTCGCGCTCACCGTCGCGGTGTCGGCCTGCTCCCCGTCGCCCGATGAATCAGCCCAGGTCACCGCGTCCGCTGCCGTTTCTCAGGCGGTCACGACGTCGGAGTCGACCGCGTCGGCCACCGTGCCGGCAGCGACCCCGACGTCGACCGTGTTCGCGCTGTCGCCGGCCGAAGCGGTCGCCGGCGGCGACGCGAACGCCACCCTCGCCCAACTCGCCACCCTCGAGGTCAAGGGGCGCGCACCCAAGACCGGGTACGACCGTGAACTGTTCGGGCAGGCCTGGACCGACGACGTCACCGTCGAGGGCGGGCACAACGGTTGCGACACCAGAAACGACATCTTGCGTCGTGATCTCGTCGACATCGTGTTCAAGCCCGGCTCACGCGACTGCGCCGTGCAGACCGGCACCCTCCACGACCCGTACACCGGGAAGACCATCGCCTTCGTGCGCGGCTCCGAAACCTCCACCGCGGTTCAGATCGATCACGTCGTCGCGCTATCGGATGCCTGGCAGAAGGGTGCGCAGCAGCTCGATACCGAAGCCCGCCGGAACTTCGCCAACGACCCCCGCAATCTGAAGGCCGTCGACGGGCCTGCCAACCAGCAGAAGTCGGACGGCGACGCCGCTACCTGGCTGCCACCGAACAAGAGCTACCGGTGCACCTATGTTGCCGATCAGGTCGAGGTCAAGGCCGCATACGGGCTCTGGGTGACGCAGGCCGAACACGACGCGATCGCCCGCGTACTCCAGGACTGCGGCGCGGCAACGAAGGCGCCCACCACCAGCGCCGCCCCCGTACCGGTGCCTGCCACGGCCGAGCCTGCACCGGTGCCCGCACCGGTGCCGTTCGTCGCCCCGGTGCCCGCACCGGCCGAGGTCTACTACAAGAACTGCGCTGCGGCCAAGGCAGCGGGAGCCGCACCCCTCCATATCGGCGAACCCGGTTACGGCAGCCATCTGGACCGCGACAATGACGGCGTCGCCTGCGAAAGCTAGCGATTCCGTCACCGAGAACAACAAACCCCGAAGAAGAACCGCACTGCCGGGACACCCGGATGAGCTGCAGGTTATCGTGAACTGCCTGCAGGGACGTCGGGTACCTGTAGTTGTCGTCCGTGTATGAAAGCTGAGATCGACATGACCACCGCCCCCGACATACTCGGAAGCCCCGTTCGCCGCAAACCTGCCCTGTCGGCCCGCGAGGTCGAGGTACTGCGCCTCTGGCTACGCAGCGATTCGAAATCGGCCGTAGCCAACGACCTGCACATCGCCCTCGGCACGGTGAATACCCACCTGACCCGCATTCGCGAGAAGTACGCCCAGGTGGGACGTGACGCCTCCACCAAGTCCACCCTGCTTGTGCGAGCGCTTCAGGACGAAATCGTCGACCTCGCCGAACTCTGAGCGGCTCACACCCGGCGCAGCGCGTCCCGTCCGATCTCGGCCACCGAGGTGAGGCCGCTGAGGCCCATCGTGAGGTCGAATTCGGCGATCACGTTGGCGGTCACGTCCCGCACGCCGTCCCGGCCCGCCAGCGCAAGCCCGTACAGGTGCGGCCGGCCCAGCGTCACAGCGTCCGCGCCGAGAGCGAGAGCCTTGAAGACGTCTGCACCCGAGCGGATCCCACTGTCCAGAAGCAGCGTCAGCCTGCCGTCGACCACCGGGGCGATATCGGCGAGCGCGTCCAACGACGAGGTACTGCCGTCCACCTGACGTCCACCGTGATTGGACACGACGAGACCGTCCACACCGGAATCGAGAGCGCGCCGGGCATCGTCCGGATGCAGCACACCCTTGAGCAGGATCGGCAACGTCGTCCGGTTACGGAGCGTCTCGATGTCTGCCCAGCTCAGCGACGGCCGTGAGTAGATGTCGAGAAACGTCTCGACGGCCGCGCGCGGCTCGGGCGAGCGGAGATTGTCGAGGAACTTCCCCGGAAAACGCCGGGTCATCGACACCAGCGAGCGGATCGCGCCCAGCGTCACCTCCACGTCGGCCTTGCCCGTCGCCGCCGTGATCCGGTCCCGCAGAATCCGCAGGAACACCGGGTCTGACGTGTACTGGGCGATGCCCTGGCCCTGCGCGAAGGGCAGCGAACCGAGGTTGAGGTCCTCCGGACGCCAGCCGAGCATGGTGGTGTCGAGCGTGACCACCACGGCGTCCGCCCCGATGTTCTCGGCACGGTGGAGGAAACTGTCGACCAGGTCGTCGTCGGTGCTCCAATAGAGCTGGAACCACCGCGGCGAATCCCCCATCACGGCCGCGGCGGCTTCCATCGGCACGGACCCCTGATTGGAGAAGATATACGGCACGCCCAGTTCCGCGGCCGCCGAGGCGATCGCCACGTCACCCTCGGGCCGAGCGAGTTCGGCAGCGCCCACCGGTGCGAGAAGGACCGGGGCAGGCAGACGTCGGCCGAACAGTTCGACACCGATATCCCGGTGGGAGACGTCACGCAACACCCGCGGCACGATCTGCCACCTGTCGAAGGCCTCGCGATTCGCCTGCATCGTGCGGCCCATCCCCGCGCCGCCGTGCACGTACGCCCACGCCTTCGCACTCATTTTCCTGCGAGCCCGGCGCTCCAGCGTATCGAAATCCGTGGGGACCGAAGGGATACGGCCGAGGACACCGTTCCGGTAGATCACGTTCTGACGGGCCCGGCCCGGATTGTCCTGATGCGCGCTCGAAGACATGTGCCCGAGTCTTGCACAGCAGGACGTCCGGGGACATCCGGCCGCCGCAGCACCTCGCGTCCCCTGCCGTCGCGCCCAATGTCACATTCGTTCAATCTGACTGAACCACTGTGACATTGGGCGACGAGGCGGGAGCGGTGGGGCGACGAGGCGGGAGCGGTGGGGCGACGAGGCGGGGGGCTACTTCTCCGCGGCGTCCCAGATCTCGAGGAGCGAACCGAGGATGCCCTCGGCCAGTCCCAGCCCGCCGAGGTGGCTTTCGCCGTGCATGGTGTGGAGCTCCGCGTTGGGCAGCAGCGACACCATGTGCTCTCCGTGCCGGAACGGGATGATGTGGTCGTGGTCGCCGTGCCACCAGCGCACCGGCGTGGTGACGTCACCGACGCGGAAACCCCAGTCCTTGGCGAACAGCACGATGTCCGCGAAGGGCGCGCTGAACTGTTTGCGTCCACCGTTGAGCAGGTCGTCCAGGAACATCGCCTTGAACTCGGGCCGTGCCAGGAGGCGGCGGTCGCCCTCCGGGGACAGCCACCCGTAGAGGTCGATGATCGGCGACGCGAAGGGCTTCGCGACGCGGATGACTGCGCTGGCCGCGAGACCGATCGGCACCCCGGCTACGAGCGCAGGTGCGATGAACACTCCGAGGTCGATCAGTCCGCCCCTGATTGCGTCCGGGCCCTGCGTCGGCGCGACGCCTCCGAGGATCCCGGCGGCGACCACCCGGTCCGGCATCGCATACGCGGCCGCGAGCGCGTACGGGCCACCACCGGAGAGACCGATCACCGCCATCCGGTCGATCCCCAGCGTATCTGCCACTGTGCGGAGATCCTCGGCGAATGCCAGCACCGACTCGTACGAGTGCGGCGTCGAGGAGCCGACGCCGGGACGGTCGAGACCGATGAGCCGGACATGATTGCGTTCCGCATAGACGCGGGCCTCCACCGGCACCTGACGACGGGCGCCGGGAGTACCGTGCAACCAGATCACCGCCCTACCCTGCGCCGAACCGAACTCGGCGAATCCGAGCCTGCGATCCTCCCCGACCGCTATTGTGCCCTCCAACTGCGGGCGCGCGATGTCCACCATGCCCACAGCATTACACGTGACCGCCATCACGCCGGCGGGGACCTCGCCTACCGGTGCGCCGTGGAAGTGAACTGGTAGGTGGCCGCGTCCACGATCTGCTCCGGCGTCACGTCGATCTCGCCGTTCAGCCAGGCCGTGATGAGTTCGGCGAGCCCGCCTACGAACAGGAATGCGGTGATCTCGTCCTGCGGCGACGACAACGCCCGGTCTCCGTACAGTTCCTTCGACTCCTCCGCCACCAAGGCGGCGAATCCGTGCAACAACTGCCGTCGCCGGGTTCGCAGCGGCTCCGCCCCCGCCGACTCGACGATCGAGACCTGTCCCTTCCGGGGGTCCGCGGTGAGGATCTGGACGAAGGCGGAGATCGCCGCCCGTACCCGTACCTCGGGATCTCCGGTCACCGTCTGCAGCGCAGCGAGCGCGGCCTCTCGGATTTCCGTGGCGATATGTTCGATGACCTGCATCAACAGATCGTCCCGGCCTGTGAAGCTCTCATAGAAGTAGCGTTCCGTGAGTTTCGCCTCGGCGCAGATCGCCGTCATGGTCGCCTTCTCGGCTCCGGCTGTACCGAACACCTGCAGGCCGGCCTCGAGGAGTCGCGCACGACGCTCGGCAGCACGCTCCTGCGAACTCATCCCGCGGTACTGGCGTGCCGGCTGACTCATATGTCGATGTTGACAGACACCCGACTGTGACGCACACTACACCCAACTGACAGGACGTCCTGTCACATTTGATCCGGGGAGGATTCTTGTCGAAAGCCTAGGCCGACCCACCGGCCGGCAGCACACT
>NZ_JBAQEO010000603.1:0-3442 GCF_049286785.1 Rhodococcus sp. (in: high G+C Gram-positive bacteria)
GTTTCAGCCGACTTGGTGGTCCGACGAGATTCCTCGCCTCGTGCTCATCGATGGGGAGGGGCTCGGGCACACCCCGAAGTCGGCGACCTCCCTGTCGACGACGGTCGCCGACCGCATCAACACCGTCGACGCAGTGCTGCTCGTAGACAATGCGGCCCAGCCGATGCAAGCCGCCCCCGCTGCCGCGGTGCGTTCCATCCTGACCTCGGGAAACACCGACAAGCTCATTTTCTGCTTCACCCACTTCGATGAGGTCACCGGGGACAATCTGTCCAACGCCAGGGAACGCCGCGATCACGTTCTGGGCAGTGCGACCAATCTGCTGTCGACGATTCGGGACGACTTCAATCCGCGGTCGGAGCAGTCGCTGAGCCGGAGACTGAACGCTAACGCGGTCTTTCTCTCCGGCATCGACAAGGTGCTCCGCGTGAAGGATGAAGAAGGCGATCGGTCGATCAAGCAGTTCAAGCGCCTCATCCAGATGATCGAGAAGGTCACCGATCGCCCCGATCTGGGACCGTCTCGGCCGGTGTACAACAGGGCTCCGCTCGAACAGGCAGTCCTCTCCGGCATCGCGAGCTTTCACCGCAGATGGGAGGCGTTGCTGGGCTTGGCGGTGAAACGCGATGTGAAAAAGGAGAATTGGACGCGTATCAAGGCGCTGAACCGGCGATTCGCCGAGGGTAGTGCTGACGAGTACAGGGACTTGCGGCCTGCATCGGATCTGCGCGAGTTCATCAAGGAGGAGATCTACAAGCAGTTGGAGTCACCGGCAAGTTGGACCGGCGGACCGCCTGACGACACGATCATCCTGACCGCCGTCATAGACGAGTTCTCCAACGGCATCGCGATGCGACTGTCGGAGCCGATTCGCGACCGTCTGTCGGTCACCGCACAGCCGTCCTGGGAGGAGGCTCTCGCCTTCCATGGAACCGGATCGACAAAGGTTCGTGCGGAACACATCGCCGAAGAGATCTTTCGCCGCCTCATTCAGCGATCGGGTGCAGAATCCAACGGATTTCTCCGGGACGTCGTGGCGGGACTCGACGACGCCGCGAAGGAAGTTGAAGTCACGATCCAGTGATCCTCTGACAGGGGCGACTCAGAGTCAGGATTGGGCGACGTCATCGGCTTTGGCGGGGGCGGCGGTGTCCGATGTGGGCTCAGCCGTCGTTGCCAGCTCGGGCTGACGATGGTTGCCGCCCACTAAGTTTCCGAGACCCCGGCCGAGCCGGCCGATGCCGTTGCCCACGCCAGATGCGCCGGCGGCGATCGCTCGTCCCGCGGCACCTGCGGCAGCTCCACCCACGGTCGCCGCGCGGCTCCCGATCTCGGCGACAGCATCTCCCACCGTGGGGCGACTGCCGGGGTCCACCCATCCCATGACCTGGCTGCCGCGGGCATCGGCGAAGCTGTCGAGGTCGTTCTTCAACTTCACGATGTCGTGCTTCAAGTTGTGCGTCGCGCCCCAGTAGATGCCGTCGAGTCGATGCATCTCTGCATAATGGGACAGCTCTGAACGAGCATGCACCAGTATTTCCCCATCACGTTCGAGATGCTCCGCCAACAGTTCGCGTGCGTCCGCGAGCACCATCTGCAAGTGTTCCGGCTCTATCGCCCGGACTCGCGCAATGCGTAGACGTTGCCACAGGTAGAGCGACTGCTCGCTGATCACGAGAAGATGAAGGCTCTCACCGATTCGATTGTCCTCGACGGCTCGGCGCAGATAGTCCGCGCGCGAGCGCACCGGCAATGTCGGGTCGAAGCCTGCGACTGTGCGCTTGATGTGCTCGCGCAGCCGCTCCACTGTTACCACCAAGGTCGGTCCCAGCCCGGCAACCGATTCCCAGTCCGTGGTGGGGAGCGCTCCCCGGTCGTCGAGATTCTTCACGAGGCGTTCCAAAGTCGCGAAATGACCGATCACATCACCGACCCGCGAGGCTTCTGCCAGCGCAAGAACGCGCTCGACTTTGCCCTCGACTCGAAGCACGGACTCTTCGACGGACGCGATCGACGTTGACAACGCAATCTGGACCGCCAGCAGTTGCAGTGACAGTGCCTGTGTGGGGCCGAGGGCGATCTTCTGCCACTGCAGTTGGTTGCGGAACTTTCCGGCTTCGTCCACAACGGTCATCCTGAAGAAGCCGTTGTCGCCGGGAAGCACGCGATGGGTTCGGAGAGCTTGGATACTTTTCGGAGACATTCGAACGAACTCCCCGGCCTGTGCCGCGGTGGAGAGCACCCCTGCGGCGATCGCTCCGGCATCGGCCGCAGAGCTGCTCGTGATCCCGGAAACCTCGATCGCCTCACCAGCCAAACTCTTGATGCGTGCGAGATACCTCGCCACTACGACGGGGTCACCAGAGACGAGCAGACCTTCCTCGTCCAGGGAAACTGCCAGTTCCGTATCGTGGGCGTCCCCGTCGACGCCCTCGATCGGCGCGGCGGTGTCAAGTGGTCGGCTCTCGCTCATGGGCGTGTTTCTTCTGTCATGTGGCTGCCTCGGCCGCGAAGCATCTCGGCGATGTGCGTGATCGCGTCCTCGAACCGTGCGCGACCGCCCACCGAGTTCAATCCGCGATCGGAGCAGTGAGGGATATTCCCAGGCAGAACGCACAGGTTGCGGTCGATGCCTGCTCGCTTCCAACCATCGCGCGCAGAGGCGCCCAGCAGCAAGACGCTCTCGACGTCGGGACAGAGATCGACGAACTCACGCGTCCACCGCACCGCCAGAGTCCGCTCGGCTGGAGTGGAACCGCCATTCTTCACCCCGGCGACAGGGAAAGGGACCACGTTCCAATGCACCACGTCGGACCACTGGATGCCCGACCTCGCATACGCCTCGCGGCAGTTACGGGCCGTGCGGTCATCGTTGTCGAGGCTCAACAGGCCCGAACCGGTTCCGGATTCCGCCTTGGTGGAGGGATTGTCGAGCAAGACAAGCACCCGCGCGCGAATGCCACCCTGATCCGGATCGACGTAGGGAATATCGCCGCTAGGAAGGCCGACGGCGTCCGCGATTCGATCGGCGAGCGCGTTGAGAGGCTCCACGTGAGGATCGCGGATTCGGGCCATCTTCTCAGCGACGATCCGAGGATCCGCATTGCGTCCGTTGGGCATGGTGCAAATTCTGCAGTACGAGTCAGGAACACGCCGCGGCGAGTGCTCCGACGAGGACGCACAAGAAGACGATGAAGGCGATGAAGTCCGCCACCCCCTCGGCCGAGGAGTTCTTCCTCGCGGCGCTCATTTCCTACCCTGCGACTCGCGCTGCGCGATGCCGCGCAGGATGTTGGTCCTCTGCGTCCTCAGCCGCTGAATCCGTAGTTGCTGCTCCGGGGTCAGGGGCTCGGTGGAGGCGACCTCGTCGGCAAGGGCCATGGTGAGCCTCGTGACCTCGGCGGTCAAACGGGACGTTCTCGCCTGCGGCGATTCGGCGACC
>NZ_JBAQEO010000604.1:0-5273 GCF_049286785.1 Rhodococcus sp. (in: high G+C Gram-positive bacteria)
CCGAGTCGTCCGAGGGGCCGGCTCAGGGGGAGCCGCCCCCTCGGCTGCCGGTCCGGCATCAGCTCGGCCGAGGCCGAAATCCCCGGGGCGAATGTACCTTTCGACGCATCTGAGGCGCCGAACGTTACGTTCGCCCGACCCCGGGTACCCCTTCGCATTTCCCTCCCCAGCTCTGAAAGGTTCATTCATGTCGACTTCATCCGACTTCTCGACCGTCCTTGGGCGGGCCGGTGCCACGGTTGCCGCCGCCTTCTTCGTTCTCGCGGCGGGAGCCGGCGTCGCCTCGGCGGCACCGGACGTACCGGCCGATACCCCGCCTGCGGCCGCAGCTACGCCCGGTGCCGACGCGCAGGGCGGCAATGTCGATGTCGGCGGTCCCGTCGTCGGACCGATCTCGGTGGACGGCATCAAGGCCGGACCCGGCGGTGCGAGCGTCGGGGGATACGACTTCGGGGGTTCGGGCGTGCCCCGCGGTCCCGGTGGACAAGGAGGTTCCGGCCTTCCCTGGGGGTGATGTGCTCATGCTCGGGGCGCCGGGGCGCCGGGGCCGGGCCGTCGTGGTGAAGGACGCATTCTCCACTGGTGGAACGTATCCCGATCCGTTGAGCGACCCGGGCTGCACCGGCTCGCCGCGTGGTCGGGACTAGCACTCGCTGGTAGAGAGTGCTAAATTTGGGGTGCACAGTGAGTTGGCTGCCCGTCGCGGTGGCGGGCGCCGGAGCTGACATGGGAGGTGTGTTGCTGTGCTTCGCTTCGATCCTTTCAGTGATCTCGACACCATGACCAGGAGCATGCTCGAGACCCCGCTCGGTACGACCCGGGTACCGCGATTCATGCCGATGGATCTGTACAAGGTCGACGACCACTACGTTCTGAGCGCCGACCTTCCGGGAGTGGACCCAGGGTCGATCGATGTCAGTGTCGACAACGGAACGCTCACGCTCACAGCTCATCGAAGCGCCCAGTCCGAAGAGAACGTTCAATGGCTGGCCTCGGAGCGGTTCAGCGGCACATTCCGACGGCAACTGTCGCTCGGTGAAGGCATCGACTCTCAGCACATTTCGGCTTCCTACGACAACGGTGTGCTGAGTGTGACCATTCCGCTGGCCGAGCGGGCGAAGCCGCGCCGGATCGAAGTCGCCAAACTGGGATCCGGCAAACCCAAGACGATCGAGGCCGGCTCCACGGGTGACACCACCTGAGGTCGAGAACCACGGTCGCCGAACCGAAGCCCCCTCCCACGAGGGGGCTTCGGTCTGTCTGCTCCACCCACCCTGGGGGTGTGGACACCGACCCCTCCGGTGAAGAGGGACTACCTCTGGGGTTTCTGTCGGAGACTTCGGCCGCGCGGGAGGGTAGAGGACGTAACGCACACCCGGTCCCGAACGAAGACACCGAGGAGGGCCTCATGTCCATCACCCCGGTTGCCATCGAGCACGAAGGTCGTCGACGAACGGTCAGGACCGACGACGGTGTATCGCTTGCGATCCGCGAGTTCGGATCCCGCGAAGCGGCCACCACCGTCGTCTTCGTCCACGGGCACTGCCTGCGGACCGAATCCTGGTGGGCACTGCGCGAGCAGCTGGGCCGGTTCTGGCGCGATGACGTCCGGATGGTCTTCTACGACCATCGCGGGCACGGCGAATCGGGGGAGGCGCCCCCTCACACGTACACGATCGACCAACTCGGCCGCGACCTCGGCGCCGTGCTGGACGAGGTGGCACCGCGGGGACCGGTCGTCCTCGTCGGGCATTCGATGGGCGGGATGACCGCGTTGTCCTTCGCTCGGCAGAACCCGCACACCATCGGCTCGCGGATCGTCGGCGTGGCCCTGATCTCCACGGCCGCTTTCGATCTCGCCGAAGCCGGGCTGGGCCGCCATCTGCGTAGCCCGGCGGTATCGCTGTTCTGCACGGCGGTACGGCGGGCCCCTCGGATGGTCCACGGTTCCAAGAGGCTCGGTAGCACTGTCTGCTCGGCGATCGTGCGGGCCGCCGGGGCGCGGAACCGCGCAGTCGATCCACGTCTGGCCGCGCTCGTCGCCGCGATGGTGAACACGACATCCGTGGTGACCATGTCGAGCTTCCTGGAATCCCTGCTGGGTTTCGACGAACGACGCTCGCTCGCCACTCTCGCGCACATTCCGTCGCTGATTCTGTGCGGGTCGATGGACGCGCTCACCCCGCTCCAGCATTCTGTCGCGATGGCTGCACATCTGCCGGCATCCGAACTCGTGAGCATCGACGGCGCCGGCCACTCGGTGATCCTCGACCGTGCCGCCGACGTCGCGGCCGCCGTTATCGGACTGGTGGAGCGGGTCGGCCGGGTCGATTCGGGACGCGGCGGAGAGTTGGCGGTCGCGGGCTGATCGCGGTCGCCGGGATGGCCGCCGACCGGCCCGGGATCGGTTGATCAGAGGTCGCGTTCGGTGATGATGCCGCTCTGCATCGCCCGCTCCGCCAGCCGGACCCGCTTCTGGTTCTGGGGTAGGTCACCGACCCCGAACTTGGCGAACAGCGCCCGCAGGTGGGTCTTGATCGCGTCGACGCTGAGAAACAGCTCCTGCGCGATCTGCTGATTCGATGCGGGGTTCGCGAACGCCGCGCCGTGCTTGTAGGGACGGCAGAGTGCGGTGAGGACTGCTCGCTGGGTCTCGGTCAGGGAACGAACACTCGGCATGTCGGCACCCATCCGCGTGGCCTCGTCGCGGGTGCCGCCGAACTCCTGGTACCGGATCCGCGTTCCACCGATCCGGATGCTGTCGCCCTGCCGCAGCCGACGACGGCCGTGCAGCCTCTCGCCGTTGACGAAGGTGCCGTTGCGGGACAGGCCGTCGTCGAGAATGGTCCAGTGTGAACCCACACACTCGATGACCGCGTGCAGCCGGGACACTTCGTCGTCCGCGGTGAGGGCCAGATCCGAGGACGGCGACCGGCCGATGGTGATACGCGACGACGTGGGGGACAGGTCCAGAGTGTGGTGGTGACCCTCCCGGTCGGCGTAGCTCAGACGAGACTCAGTGGTTCGTTCCACGGCGACACCCTTTCGGCACGCTTCCATCGTGCCCGTGGTGGGTCCGATGAGCAAGATCACCTGGGCGGAGACCCCGGCGTCTTCAGTACAGCGGCCCGCCGCCGAACGCCTCGCGGTGCGACGGCGGACTGCTGCCCTCCGTGTCGGTGATTCCGTACCCGACGGCGAGTTCCGCGGTGACGTATGTGTGACCGCTGCGCAGGACAAGAGTCGGATCCGCGGTGAGTGCACAGATGACCCGTCCGATGAACTCGGGGGATTCTGCGTCCGCCACCGGGAATCCGGCGATGGTCGCGAGGCCGCTCGCCAGAATCTTCTCCGTCCGCACGATGCCGGGCCAGAGTGAGATCGCCTGCACGTCATGGGGTCGCAGTTCGGTTGCCATGTCGCTGGCCATCTTGTCCAGCCCCGCCTTGGACATGCCGTACAGCACGGAGTGGAGGTGGGCCCGCGCTCCGAACGAGGAAATGTTGACGATGAGGCCGGATCGTCGTGGCACCATGAGCCGCGCCGCCTCGACGGACGCCACGTAATGGGCGCGAAGGCCGACGCCGATCAGTGACTCCCAGTCGCCCAGGGGTCGCTCCCAGAACGGGGTGGTGAATCCTCCGAGGCCCTTCGGGCTCGCCCAGACGTTGTTGACCAGCAGGTCGAGTCGTCCGTCCTGCTCGTCGGAGATTCGGTGGAACAGCGCGTTCACCTGTGCGTCGTCGCGGTGGTCGCACACAACGGCCACGCCGGCGCCGCCGCCGTCGGTGACCGCACGCGCAGACGTCGACAGCACACTGTCGTCGGCCAGCGGCCCGCGGCCGGTCACGTACACCGTCCACCCGGCGGCACCCAAGGCCGTCGCGACCCCCTTGCCGACACCACGACTTCCGCCCGTGACGAGAGCCACCGGGGCGCTCATGGCCTCACCACCGTGTCGGCCGTCAGCGGACGGGTGATGGACCACCGAGTCGCGTAGTGACATCGAGACATTCGCCACCGACCGTCCTCGATGCGGTACTCGTCGTCGTACTCACCGGACGACACGGTCTCCGTCTTCGCCAGCAGATCGACCTGCCGGAAATGCAGTGTCCAGGTGCCCGACGCCTCCGTGTCGCTGCGCAGCACGATGTGCGGATGGAGGCCGTGGTGCATGTCCAGGACGACGGGCCTGCCGTCGACTTCGCGCAGGGCGATCTTCCGGAAGACGTCTGTGACTCGGTCGGCATCGTCGAAACGGCCGAGATGCCCGAAGTCGATCGAGGCCTCGGAGGAGACGAAACAGGCGCGGAACGCCTCCGGGTCCTTGTCGTCGCAGGCACGCCAGTAGCGGTACTTCAGTACCTTGACGGCCTCGATCCGCTCCAGATCCGCCATTCGCTGCTCAGTCGAGCGCACGTCCACTTCCTGTCCTCTCGTCGCCGGGTATTGCAGGACCGACGTTAGGTCGGCGAACGACGTGCGGGGTGGGAATTCCGAAACGTGGCAGTCGTCAGGGCCGCCCCGGGAACGGGTCCGTGACGGGATCGGTTCCGAGCGCCACGCGCCAGGTGGCTTCCCTGATCGCTGCCGCGGTGAGCGCATCCACACCGAGGGAACGCGTGTCGGCCGTCTCACCGTGCTCGACCACGGCCCGCCACGCCACGGCGGTATCGGCCTCGACCTGCGCAGCCAGTTGCGCCGCCGCGATCGGGTCAGCCACGGGAAAGGGCAGGATGTAGCCGGAATCGGCGAGCGGGGCCGACCTGCCCGCGGCGGTCAACACGTCGGTCAAGGAATCGCGGCGGGCGCGGTGAGCGGCGGCATCGGCCGCCACCTGACCGGCCCGGACGGGATTGGAGAACGCCGCAACCACGCCGTAGGCGAATACGGCCGCATGTTCGGTGACCAATGCATCGGCAAGGCTCCGGCTTTCGGACTCGGTGGGTGTGGTCACGGCAGCACCACCGCCAGATGGGTAGCGCAGGCGGCGCTGATCGACGCACACAGTCCTGCACGGAACGCGGTGAGAGTGCGGGCGGAGTCGGCCGCGCTGCGCTGGGACTCGGCGAGCTGGGCGCGAAGCTGGTCGAGCCCGGGAGGGACCGGCGCCGTGGTTGCCGACGACGGCGCGGCAGCGGATGTGGTCGGCGCCGAGCCGTCGGGGTACGTTCCGGCGACCCTCGCGATCTCTGCGTCCAGCGCGTCGCCGTGTGCGGCTCGCTGCGCTCGCACCAAATCGAGTGCCGCTGCGCGATCGGGCAGCACGGCGA
>NZ_JBAQEO010000605.1:0-2192 GCF_049286785.1 Rhodococcus sp. (in: high G+C Gram-positive bacteria)
GATGATTGATTCCTTGAACGGATCAGTGGTCGTAGGCGATCAATGATCGCTTGGCGGCGGCGCCGATGTTCCAGTTGTGCCAGATGCCGGCGGCCATCGCCAACACGCGCTGGGCGACGCGGGCGAACACCCCGTGCGTGGTACGGCCACCGTGTTCTTCCAGGCCAAGCTGCCCTTTCAGCGTGTGGTTGACCGATTCGATCCACTGCCGCACCCCGCCGAGATTGCCGTTCTTGTAGGTTTCGTCCTTGCGGTCCGGTCGCAGCAGCCGCAGACCCATCGCGGCGGTGGTGGCGGCGAACTGTGCGCCGGAGAAGCCTTTGTCGGCGAGCAGGATCTGCCCCGACCGAATCAGGTGATGATCGCGTTCGAGCAGCGCGGTCACCACCTCACGTTCACCGAGTTTCGGATTCGCCAGGCACCACATGATCGGCATCCCGTCGCCGGCGCAGACCAGGTACAGCTTCAGCCCCCAGTAGAAGCGCGAATGGGAGGCGCAGTAGCCGTATCCCGCGTGCCCGGCCAGGTCCGACCGCTTCACCGTTTCCCGAGACATCCCGCAGGGCACCGGGGTGGCGTCGGTGATCCACAGGTCGTCGAACCACGACGGGGACACCTCGGCGAGGAGTCGAATTGTCTTGCACAGCAGCCCTCGTGCCGCCCTGACACGTTTGTTGTAGTCCGACTGTCCGGGAATGTAGGGGAACAGAGCACGCAACTCGACGCTGTGGTGGGCGTGCCGGATCCACCGGCGTTCACAATCGAACCCGAGCAGCATCTGCGCCACGGTCAGGGTGAGCAGTTCGGCGTCGCTGAGCACGGGCCGCCGACCCCGACCGGAGCGGGGTTCGACGACATGATCATCGATGAGCACATACAGTTCGGTCAGGAGGGTTTCCAGTTCTTTGGTCACGCTTTGATCTTGGAAACCCTCCGCCTACCAGCCGCGCAGCGACACACCTTCAAGGAATCAATCATCTAGTACCGCGAGTAGGAGCGGACTCGATGTGACAGGTGAACATCTCGGAAATTCAGCGCCGCCGACCTCGACGCGGCGCGGTTCGGCCCGGGACCGGGCCGGACTGCCGATCGGTCGGCGGGGTCCGAGCCTTCCGGCTGTCGAAGAGCCGGATAACGAGTTTCCGGATCTCACTGGCCCAGAGCACCGTGCTGGCCATCGCGACGCAGACGAGCCACTGGTCGAGTGAGAGGGGTGCGGTGCTGAAGGCCTCGCCCAGGAATCGCACGTGCACCACGGCGACCTGTAGCAGCGCCGAGAGGGCGATAGCACCCCACAGCCAGGAGTTGGCGAACACCCGGCGGAAGGCGGTGCCGGTCTCGGAGCGGGCGTTGAAGGCGTTGAACAGTTGGGCGAACACCAGGACGGTGAACCCGGCTGTGCGGGCGTTGTCCACAGACGTGCCGCCGATGAGACCGATGAGGCCGCCGGGCAGGTACAGGTCGATTGTGAGCAGTGTCGCGACCGCGGTGACCAGGCCGATCACGATGATGCCACCCCACATCCGGCGGTCGATGATCCTGTCGTCCAGTGACCGAGGGGGCCGGTTCATCACGTCCTCGGTCTCCGGGTCCATGCCCATCGCCAACGCCGGCGCACTGTCGGTGAGCAGGTTGATCCACAGAATCTGCGTGGCAAGTAGCGGAAGCGCGATAGCGCCGTCACCGTCGGCCAGGCCGATCACCCCGGCCAGCACCACTCCGAGGAAGACGGTCAGCACTTCACCCATGTTCGACGAGAGCAGGTACCGCAGGAACTTCTGGATGTTGGAGAAGATCCCGCGGCCCTCGCGGATCGCCCGCACGATGGTGGCGAAGTTGTCGTCGGCGAGGATCATCTTCGCCGCTTCCTTGGTGACTTCGGTACCGGTGCGGCCCATGGCAATGCCGATGTCAGCCGATTTCAGTGCCGGGGCGTCGTTCACGCCGTCGCCGGTCATGGCCACGATCTGACGGTCTGCCTGAAGGGCGTCGACGATGCGCAGTTTGTCGGCCGGGGACACCCTCGCGTAGACCGAGCGGCGGCGCACGGTCTCGCGGAAGTGCTCCTCGTCGAGCTGTTCGAGCTCGACTCCCGATACCGCCACTTCCGCTCGGTCGGCGATGCCGAGGTCCTTGGCGATCCGCGCTGCCGTGCGGGGGTGGTCACCGGTGATCATCATGACCCGCACCCC
>NZ_JBAQEO010000606.1:0-1676 GCF_049286785.1 Rhodococcus sp. (in: high G+C Gram-positive bacteria)
CCAGATATCGGGCGGCCGCCTCTTCGTCGGCGAAACTCATCGTCTGCCCGGAGGCGGCCGGTTGACCGGCTTCTCGCACCCGCCACAGATGTCCCGCCGGACGATCGGAATCCCGGGTGCGTCCCGCCGTCATGATCACCACGTCTTGGACCATCTCCGACAACTCGGTGAGGATGTGCGACGAGATCAGGACTGCGCATCCCCCCTGGGCCATCACCCGCAGCTGGTCCCGCAACTCCATCCGCGAGCGTGGGTCCATCCCGGACGCGGGCTCGTCGAGGAGAAGCACTCGTGGCCGGTTCACCAAAGCCCGGGCGAAGCCCAGCCGTTGCTTCTGTCCTCGGGACAGTTCGTGGGCGGGTCGGTCGGCGAACTCGGAGAGATGAATCAGTTCGAGAAGGTCGACGGCTCGCAGGCGAGCTGCTCCCGCCGGTTGCCCGTGCAGCCGCCCGAACGTGGTCAGGATCTCAGTTGCCGTCAGGCTGTCCCAGGTACCGAACACATCCGGCATCCATCCAGTCGCCGCGCGTAGCTGGGTCGACTCGACCTCGAGCTCGTGGAGCGCGATGGAGCCGGAATCGGGTGCCAAAAGTCCGGCGAGCATCAGGAGCAGGGTGGTCTTCCCCGCGCCGTTGGGCCCCACGAGCCCGGTGATGCTCCCTGCCCTCAGTGTTACGTCGGCATGCTCGACGGCGGTATGTCGGCCGAACGTGCGCTTCAGGCCGCGAGCCGTCAGTCCCATGCCGTGACCCTAGTAGATCCAGTCGGTCACCGACGTGGACACGTTTCAATTGATGGTCCAGTCGCTGGATCTCGGGCCCCGGTGGCGCAATCAGGGATACGGCAGCGCCGATTCTCCCCGCTGATCCAGCGCCATCGTCATCAGAGCGATCTCCTGCTGCTGACCGCTGAGTATGATCAACGCCCGGGACCGGACACCGGGTACAGCGGTGGCCCACCACGTCCGCGGCCATCTCGATCCCGCCTTGATGATGACGGATCATCAACTGCAGGAACAGCACCTCGCGTTCGACACCGACCGCCTCCCCCAGCCGGTCAGCTCCTCGTTCGACGCCATGCCAGGCATGTCAGGCATGGCGGAATGTCCGCGATGCTGAGTGTCGGCCGGGCGGGCCGGCGGCTGCATCGCTTCGCCTGCCAGCTCCAGCCAGCCGGTCAGAGTGCCGATCTCGCGCCACTGTGAGGTCCGGAGCTGTTCGGCCACCGCTCGCACATTCGGGGCTGCTGCAGCAGCGACCATCTCCACCATCGTGATCGCCTGCTGGTGATGGGCAGACATCCGCTGCGTGAAATCGATGTCGGCGTCCGCGAGGCCTACCGACGCGCCCGTCATCGGCTCGCGCCGAGGGGGACAAAACACTCTCCCTGGGCATGCTCGCCATCAACCAGCACTGGCCCGGCCAACCCAATGGGCGCCTGCGCGACCCCGAAGAAGTTCTCGGTGTTGCCCGGCAACGTGCCCGGGTCCAGCGAGTAGGACGCGACGTGCTCGACCGCGCTCGCGGTGTGCGCACGTACGTTATCTTGGCGCGCCGCGATTGGCGCCAATGCGTGGTCGTTGCCCCCGTCGCCCGGAATCGTCCGATCGGCGATAGGCAGGACAATGTCACAACACATGGCCAACTCGGACACCTGAGGTCCTGTCCCTGAAACGG
>NZ_JBAQEO010000607.1:0-4994 GCF_049286785.1 Rhodococcus sp. (in: high G+C Gram-positive bacteria)
GCGCCCGATCGAATCGATCGGGCGCGCATCTCGTGTGTGGAACCTGCACTAGGCGTGCCCGGTGGGCACCTCGGCCGTGTGCTGCTCCCAGTACGGGGCCTTCAACCGGCGCTTGAACAACTTGCCCGTGTCCTCCCGCGGCAGGGTGTCCTCGAACACGACCACCTTGGGCACCTTGTACCGGGCGAGGCGACCGGCGACGTGCGCGCGGATGTCGTCCTCGCCGAGCGCGGCACCCTCGTCCAACTGGACGTGAGCGGCGATGGCCTCGCCGAACTCCGGGTCGGGGATGCCGAACACGGCGACGTCGGCGACTCCGTCGAGGCCCAGGACGGTCGATTCGATCTCGACCGGATAGATGTTGACCCCACCGGAGATGATCATGTCGTTCCGCCGGTCGCTGAGATACAGGAATCCGTCCGCGTCGACACACCCGATATCACCGACGGTGACGCACCCGTCCTTCTCCATGGCGCGGCGCTTGGCATCATCGCCCAGATACGTGAAGTCGGGCCATGCGGAGAACGGTCGGAGGTAGATATCGCCGGGCTCACCGACGGCGGCCTCGCTGCCGTCCGCGGCGATGATCCGCACGGCGGCATCGGATACCGTCCTGCCCACCGTGCCGGGGTGAGCGAGCCACTCCTCGCTCGAACAGATCACGGCAGCACCGGATTCGGAACCGCCGTAGTACTCGTGGACGATCGGGCCGAACCAGTCGATGATCGCGCGCTTGACGTCGGGTGGGCACGGGGCGGCCGCATGGACGACGGCGGTCAGCGACGACAGGTCGTACCGCTCGCGGACATGGGCCGGCAGTTTCAGCAGGCGCACGAACATCGTGGGAACGGCCTGGACGTGTTCGATCCGGCGGTGCTCGATCACCCGGAGGAGTTCCTCCGGATCGAAGCGCGGCATGATCTCCACATCCATACCCAGCGCGAACGCGAACTGGAACTGCGTGTTCGGGGCGGTGTGGTACATCGGTGCGGCGACGAGCGTGGAACGTGCAGTGCCGAACGCGAACGCCGCGATCACCACCTCGTGCAGCGCGGCGACGTCCTGGGGAGCCGTCGGGCTGCGCAGGATCCCCTTCGGTAACCCGGTGGTGCCGGAGGTGTAGATGACGCTCATGGGCGGTTCGGTGATACCGGCCGTGTGCGGCTCGTGGACGTCGAGTAGTTCGTCGAGGTCCGGGTATCGTCCCGAGGCGGCGGGACGGTCGAATCCGTATGCGTCCGCCACGACCTGCGGCGTCCGCACTTCGACGATCGTGGTACCCGGCGGGAGAACCGCTTCGACCTTCGGGAGTAGGTCGGTGTGCACCAGCACCACCTTGGCGGCGCTGTCGCTGAGCACGTGACCGAGGTCGTCGGAGTTCCCGTGCCAGTTCGCAGGCACCGGAACCGCGCCGATCGCGGCGCCGGCGAGGGTGGCCTCGACGAAGCCGATCTCGTTGCGCATCACCAGCGCGTATCGGTCGCCGTGTCCCACGTCGAGTGCGGACAACGCCGAAGCCAATCGAGTGGCGCGCTCACGTATCTCCGCGTGGGTGCGAACGTCGTTGCCGCAACGGATGATTGGTTCGGTCGTTGTCATCGGTTTCCTTCCGTGTCGCGCACGATGCAGAGGGCGTCGACCGCTACGAGACCGTCCTCGGTGACGAGGAGCGGATTGACGTCGAGTGATTCGATCCAGCCGTGGCACGCGGCGGCCAGGCGCCCGAAGCCGACGAGAAGATCGGCGAGCTGCGCGAGGTGCCAGGGTTCGGATCCGCGATAACCGTGCATCAGGCGCAGGTCGCGGAACTCGTCGATGAGGGCCTCGGCGTCGGTGCGGGTCAACGGTGCCGGACGACCACCGACGCGTTCGAGTATCTCGACGAGGATGCCACCGATGCCCAGGACCACCATCGGCCCGAGCTCGCTGCGCCCCTCGATGCCGACCAGCAGTTCACCTCGGGCGGCCGTCATCGGCTGGATGGCCACGGTCTCGGGCAGCCCGTGGCGCTGCGCGATCGCGCGCATGTCGGCCACGGCGCGTTCGAGGTCGTCCCGCCCGACGTTCAGCGTGACGGCGCCCAACTCCGTCCGGTGGGGAACATCGGCGAGTTTCACCGCGTACGGTCCCGCGAAACCGGGCTCCACCTGCTCAGCGGTGTCGACCGTGCAATGCGGTGCCGTGGGTATGCCGAACCGGTCGAGCAGCGCCATGGCCTGGGTGAACGGCAGGAAATTCCGGCCGTCGCCGGCGTCGGGGAGCGGTCCGGTCGGGCGCGGGATGGGCGTCACCACGTCTGCCGGCGGGCGTGGTGTCTCACGGTCGCGGACGAACGTGCCCATCGTGTGCAGTCCGCGCAGCGTTCCGCGGAGCCCGTACCCGAGTGCGACGCTCCCATCGGAACCGATGACTTCCTGCGCATAGGCACCGACGGGGCCGGCGCCGGCCGCGATCGCGACAGGCTTTCCGAATCGGCGTGCAGCGACGGCAACGTCGTCGATGAGGCGGCGGTACATCGGGGAGTCGTCGCCCTCGCCCCACATGTTGACGAAGACGACGGCGTCGAGTTCGGGTGATCCGACGTAGCGGTCGACGATGTCCGTCCAGAACGTCGCGCCGAAGCCGGTGGTGTCGAGTGGGTTCGGGACGGTGATGCCCGGGATGGTGGAGCGCACCCAGTCGGCGAGGTCGTCCAGGGGCGGGAGGAGGAGACCTTCCGCTTCGGCGAGGTCGTAGGCCAGGGACGCGAACCCTCCGGTTCCGGCGACGACACCCAGGCGTTCGACCCTGTTCCACTTGGCGGGGTCGAGTTGGCCGACGAGCGACAGCCGGTCCACCAGTTCCTCGAGATCGTGGGCGAGCTGGATTCCTGCCTGGCGGAAGGCCACGTCGTAGGCCCAGGCGTTCCCGGCAAGCGCTCCCGTGTGCGAGGCCGCCATCTGCTGGGTCCGGCTGTTTCGTGCCAGTTTGAGTGCCACGATCGGCTTTCCGGCTGCGATGCATCGCCGGGCCGCGCGCAGGAACGCCTCGGGCCGGCGGATGCCCTCCACGATCAGTCCCACGGCGGCGGTCTCCGGATCGGAGGCCAGGAAGTCCACGTAGTCGGCGATGTCGGTGGTGACTTCGTTTCCAGCCGAGATCAATCGTGAGATACCCATGCCGGTGCGGGCGCGGGCGGCGATGGCGATGCCGCCGATCATCGCGCCGCTGTGGGAGACGATGGACACTCCGCCCGCCGGGGGCCGGTAGTCGGCCGAGGCGGTCAAGTTGAGACTGCGGGGAACACTGATGTATCCCAGGCTGTTCGGCCCGATCACGGACATCCCGCTGCGCTGTGCCGCGGCGGCGAGCCGACGCTGGAGGTCCTCCCCGTCCGCGCCTACTTCGCAGAAGCCGGCGGCGTAGATGACGAGTCCGCCGCAGTCGAGCGACGCGCATTCCTCGGCCAGGGCCACCGTCCGCTCTGCAGACATCACGGACAGGACCGCGTCGATCGGCTCCGGAACATCCGAGATGGAGCGATACGTCGGTACGCCGAGAACGGTGGGGGCCGTGGGGTGGACGAAGTACACGGTTGCGTCGCTGTCGAGCGTCGGCCGGATGAAGGGTGCAACCGGGGACTTGTCGCTCAGTCCGACGACCGCGATGGTTGCCGGGTTCAGCATGCGTTCGAGGGATGTGGCCGGGCGAACGTCGGATTCCGTTGTGCAGGAGGAACCGTCGTCCGAGATGAGGGTCATCGTTGTGGACCTCCGGTCGAGAGTGGGGATGTCGGGTCGAGTGCCCGGCCGTTGCGGGCCGGATGGCGATGCCGGTCCGGACCGGAACCGGCCCGCAGGGAAGAGCAGCAGCCGCGGGTACGGGCGGTGTAGTTGTGGCACGGACCCGGTGTGACGCGAGCCGTGCCGCTACCTGTTGAAATCTAGCCCGTGAACCCCCGTTATGGCCATACCCGGGGCCAGGAAGTACAAGTACTGGGAAAAGACTTCCACAGTTAGTGATAACTATGTAATATCGCTCACAACCCCACCGCGAGGCGGTGTCGGATTCGAAATCGATTTCGGAGGACAAATGGCCAGGACCGAAGCGCTCGCACGCGTCGAGAAGATGTACATCGAAGGCTTCCCCGACCCAGCGACGGCGACGGTGGACGACCTACGCGAGGCGTACGACCGACTGTTTCTGCAGTTCCCTCTCCCCGAGGGAGTCGAATCGGTCGAAGGCGAGGTCGGCGGCGTCCCCGTCCTGTTCATCGCCGCCGAAGGCGCCGTGAACGACAAGGTGCTCGTCTGGTTCCACGGCGGCGGGTTCATCATGGGCAGTGCCCGGGGCTTCCAGGAGCTCGGGCACACCCTGTCGCGTGCGTCCGGCGTGACCGTCGTTCTGCCCGACTACCGGCGTGCACCCGAGCACCCGTTCCCGGCTGCCGCCGAAGACGGTGCGGCCGTGCTGTCGGCGCTCGTCTCGGAGTACGGTGCAGGCAACGTTGTGCTCGGTGGCGACTCGGCCGGTGGCGGCCTGGCACTGTCCGCTCTCATCGCAGTGCGCGACAACGGCGAATCGCTACCTGCAGCAGCAGTATTCATTTCTCCGCTCCTAGATCTCACCGCGAGCGGCGACAGCGTTGACGAGTTCGACGGCAAGGACATCGCGGTCTCGCGCGGATCGATCGGTAACGTGAGCGAGGCCTACCTGCAGGGCCACGACCCGAAGGATCCGATCGCATCACCGCTTTTCGCCGACCTGCGCGACATTCCGCCCGCGCTCTTCCTGGTCGGTACCGGCGAGGTCCTCCTCGACGACTCCCGCCGGGCAACCGCCGCGATCGTCGACCGCGGTGGGTCGGCGAGCGTGTCCACCTACGACGACATGGTTCATGTGTGGCCGTTGTTCTCGTCGATTCTGCCGGAGGGTATC
Source organism: Rhodococcus sp. (in: high G+C Gram-positive bacteria) (assembly GCF_049286785.1). Lineage (GTDB taxonomy): Bacteria > Actinomycetota > Actinomycetes > Mycobacteriales > Mycobacteriaceae > Rhodococcus_F. The sequence goes on from NZ_JBAQEO010000607.1 coordinate 4,918, forward strand.
CAGGCCGCAGACGAGGCCGGAGCGTTCATCCGCAAGAACCTCGGGCTCTGACCTCCTGCCGAGCCCCACAGACACGC
>NZ_JBAQEO010000608.1:0-5747 GCF_049286785.1 Rhodococcus sp. (in: high G+C Gram-positive bacteria)
GGCGGCGCTGCTCGCCTTGGCCGCGCGGACCGGCATCGACCATCCCGCTCGGGCAATCGCCGGCACGCTGATGTTCGCGGTGATCTATCTGGCGATCGGCGCGCTGGTGGGGGCGGTGGTGCGTAACCCCGTCAACGGCACGGTCCTCATCCTGTTCGTCTGGATTCTGGACGTGTTCTTCGGACCCGCCGTCGGATCACCCGATCGCATCGAAAACCGTTGGTTCCCAACACATTTCGTGACGCTATGGATGGTGGATGTTCCGTCCCGTCACGGTGGCCGGATAGGGGACCTGGGCTGGGCACTGGTGTGGATGTTCGCGGCGCTGATCGTCAGCACCCTCGTCATCACCGCCACCGTCGGTGTGTCCTGGCGGTCGCGGCGGCGCCCCACAGTTGGATCCGGGTGGGGTCAGTTTTCGGCCGGACTGCGGATGGGACTGCGGGAGTACCGCCGCAACCCGGTGCTGTGGGTGCTGCTGGTGGTGGTGCCGATCGTGTTCATCGTGCTGGCGAAGGCGATGACCGCGCAGGAGTCCGGTGTGTTCTCCCTGGTCGAGGGCGGCCGGGCGGTGATGGAGGTGTTCTGGTTGCCGGATGTGCATGCCGGGACGATGACCCCGATCGCGGTCTCGTCGCTGGCGGCGTTGGCCGGGCTGTTCATCGGGCTCGATGCCCGGGCGGGCGATCAGCGACTCACCCTGGCCGGCTTTCCCTTCCCCCTGCTGCTGGCGGTGCGTTTGACGATGATCGGATGCGCCGCCGCCCTGGTGAGCCTCTCGTCGTTGATGGTGACCGCCGCGGTGTTCGATGCCCGGCAGTGGGGTGTCTACGGCGCCGGAAACGTGCTGATGGCCGTGACGTACGGGCTGCTCGGGTTCTGCCTGGGCCCGATCTTCGGGCGTGTGGGTGGGGTGTTCATCGCCTTTCTGGTGCCGTTCCTCGATATCGGCATCGGCCAGAGTCCGATGCTGCGACCCGAACCGGCGACCTGGGCACGTGGCCTACCGGGGTACGGGGCGATGCGGGTGCTGCTCGACGGCGGGTTGACCGCCCGGTTCGACGCGGTCGGCCCGCTGCTCGGGGCGTTGGCGTGGCTGCTCGCGCTCACCGCGTTGGCCGGGTGGCTGTTCCGCCGCACCCCCGCCAGCCCCGTGCATCCCCGGTTGGGGATGTGATCGGCGGTGGGTGCTGTTACCGGGTGGGGGTGAATCGGCGCAGCCGCAGGCTGTTGCTCACCACGAACACCGAGCTGAAGGCCATTGCGGCCCCGGCGATCAGCGGGTTGAGTAGGCCCAGCGCCGCCAGCGGCAGGGCCGCCACGTTGTAGGCGAACGCCCAGAACAGATTGCCCTTGATCGTGCGCAGGGTGGCCCGCGCCAGACGGATCGCGTCCGGGGCGGCCCGAAGGTCACCGCGCACCAGGGTCAGGTCCGAGGCCTCGATCGCGACGTCGGTGCCGGTGCCCATCGCCAGACCGAGGTCGGCCTGGGCGAGGGCGGCCGCGTCGTTGACGCCGTCGCCGACCATCGCCACCACCCGCCCCTGGTCCTGCAGGTTCTTGATCACGTCGACCTTGTCCGCGGGCAGGACCTCGGAGATCACCTGGTCGATCCCGACCTGGTTCGCGACGCTCTGCGCGGCGCGGTGATTGTCCCCGGTGAGCAGCACGGGCGAGAGGCCGAGCTCGCGTAGTTCACCGATCGCCGCCGCGGAGGTGTCCTTGACGGTGTCGGAGACGACGATCACCGCGCGGATCGCCCCGTCCCACGCAATCCACACCGGGGTGCGTCCCTGCGTTTCGGCCTCGTCGACAACGAGCTGCAGCGAGCCTGGGGCGGTGAGCGCCCACTGCTCGCGCAGCCAGCTGTACCGCCCGGCCAGCACGGCGTGACCCTCGACGACACCGGCCACCCCACGGCCGCCGTGGTTTTCGAAGCCCTCGACCGCCGGTAACGGGCCGACCTCGGCGGCGCGCGCGGCGACTGCACGGGCGATGGGGTGTTCGGAGGCATGCTCGAGAGCACCCGCCAGATGCAGGACCTCGGTGTCGGACACCCCCTCGGCGGCGTGCACCGAGGCGACGGCCATCCGGCCGGTGGTGATGGTGCCCGTCTTGTCCAGGACGATCGTGTCGACGCGGCGGGTCGATTCGAGGATCTGTGGGCCCTTGATCAAGATACCGAGCTGGGCGCCGCGGCCGGTGCCGACGAGCAGCGCGGTCGGCGTCGCCAACCCCAGCGCGCACGGGCACGCAATGATCAGCACCGCGACCGCGGCGGTGAACGCCGCCGTCACAGTGTTCCCGGTCAGCAGCCATACCGCGAGGGTCAGCAGTGCAAGCCCGATGACGATGGGCACGAACACCGCGGAGACCCGGTCGGCGAGCCGTTGCACCTGCGCCTTCCCGTTCTGTGCCTCGGTCACCAGCCGCGCCATCTGCGCGAGTTGGGTGTCGGCGCCGATGCGGGTGGCGCGGACGAGGATTCGCCCACCGGCGTTGACGGTGGCGCCGACGACGCTCTCGCCGGGCCCAACCTCGACGGGGACCGGTTCGCCGGTGAGCATGGATGCGTCGACCGCGGAGGTGCCGGCGGTGACGATCCCGTCGGTGGCGATCTTCTCGCCGGGGCGGACGACGAACACATCGCCGACGGCGAGTTGGCTGATCGGGATGCGGATCCCGGATCCCCCGCGGAGCACGGCGACGTCCTTGGCGCCCATGTCGAGCAGGGCGCGCAGCGCGGCCCCGGACTGCCGTTTCGCGCGGGCCTCGAAGTAGCGGCCGGCGAGGATGAAGGCGGTCACCGCGGAGGCGACCTCGAGGTAGATGTGCGGTTCGGTGCTGCCGGTGGTCAGCAGGTCGAAATTCATCCGCATGCCGGTCATGCCGGCGTGGGTGAAGAACAGCGCCCACAGCGACCACAGGTAGGCGGCGGTGACACCGACGGAGATGAGGGTGTCCATTGTAGCGGCGCCGTGCCGCAGATTCGCCCAGGCGGCGCGGTGGAACGGCAACGCACCCCACACCACCACCGGTGAGGCCAGGGTCAGCGTCAGCCACTGCCAGTTGTCGAATTGGAGCGCCGGGATCATCGACAACAGCACGACCGGCACGGTCAACACCGTCGAGACGATCAGCCGCTGCCGCCAGGGCGCCGCCTCGTCCGGTTCCGCGGGGGCCGCAGTCGTCGCCCCTGCGGCGTCCGCAGGGGAAACGGGGAGGGTGGCGGTGTATCCGGTCGCCTCCACCGTCGCCACCAGATCTTCGGGAGAGACCCGGTCGGCGAAGGTGACCTTGGCCTTCTCGGTCGCGTAGTTGACGGTCGCGGTGACCCCGTCCATCCGGTTGAGCTTCTTCTCGATCCGCGCCGCACACGACGCGCACGTCATTCCCCCGATCGACAACTCGAGATCATGTTCTCGATCACCGGACTCGGTCATGTGGGTCGTCATGTGCCCATCCCCTTGCCACTCGTATCTCTCTCAAAATACCCCTAGGGGGTAGCCTCAAACCAGGCGGTATCCGGCGCTCACCAGATACCGCCCATGCGCACCCCGCCGCCGCACTGCGCTCGAACGAGGTGCCCACCGTGCGGTCGACCCCTCGGCCCACGGCTCGTGGCATACACGGCCGGGCCGATTGCGGGCTCAGCCGCAACAGCACCCGCCGGCATCGCCGACCAAGGTCAGGGCGGTACCGACCACAGTGTCATGCTCCGCCGCCACGGCGTCGTACCCGGCGTCGGAGATGGCCTGTACGACAGCGCCGTCGGTCGGCACACCGACGCTGGTCACCGTTCCCGCCGCCAGATCGACCTCCACCCCGGTCACCCCGGGGACCGCGCCCACCGCAGCCTCCACCGTCGACACGCAGTGCCCGCACGTCATGCCCTCGACCTTGTATGTGGTGACAGTCATCGATCTCCACCTTTCTCGCCCACGCTCCGGTGAGCATGAAACCCAACATATACCCCTAGGGGGTAGCAGTAAAGGTGCTTGTGTCATCGGCTGCGAAAACACGAGATCAGCAGGCCGAAGGGGGTCACCGCCCGGCTTCCGCGGGCGGCTTCTTCATCGAATCTTCATCAAATCGCTAAACCAGAGCATACCCGGTGGGGGTAATGTAGGACATGTTCGGGCAGGTGCGATCACGGTGAAACCGGTTGCGGCGGAAAGCGAGGGAGCAGAGGTGGGGTGTCAACGTAACCCCGGCCGAGCGGAACGCCCGGATCGTGATCGGCGTGGTCGGCGGTCTCATGGTCATCGCGGGCGGAGCCTCGCTCTGGTCGGCGGTGTCGGCCGTGTTGCTCATTGCCGCCGGACTGGTTCTGGCGGTGACTGATTCGACCGGTCATTGCCTGCTGTATCGGAGGCCGGGCCATATACCGGCCTCGTTTGAAGGGCGGAACACCATGACGAACGAAGAACGCCGTGAGCCCCACATCGGCGGCAACAGCGACCCCGACTATCAGGGCGCCGGTGGTCACAGTCGTCACCGTTGGATGATGATCGCCTGCTGCATTCCGATGCTGGTTGTCGCCGTCGCGCTGATCGCCAGCGGAACGGTGGGAATTGGGAGCCTGGTGTTCGTGCTGGCGTGTCTGGGGATGATGGCTGTGATGATGTTTTCGATGGGGGGACAACGACATTGACTCCTGCACGCTAGACGACGGTAAGGGGTGCACGGGCCGCATTCGTACCGGAAGAAGGCAGTCATACCGAGCGGGGCGCCGGGACTCGGTGCGCCACAACGAAGAGGTGCCAGTGCGATGAACAGAACCACGGTGCTCGAAGTCGGCGGAGTGCACTGGGCGAGCTCGACGGCGACCGTCGAGGCCACCCTGGGCCGGCGACCGGGTGTCACCTCCGTCGAGGCGAATGCCGTCAATCAGACGGCCACCGTCACGTACGACCCGGCGCGGACGTCGGTGATCGAACTGTCGAAGTGGGTGCGTGACTGCGGTTATCACTGCGCCGGGCGCTCGGTACCCGATCATGTGTGCGATCCGATGTCCGAGCCGGCCGCCGCGCGCGGCGAAATTCCCGCCGAGCCCGGGGTGCCTGCGGGGCGGTCACCACAGGAGATGATGGGCCACGGCGGCGGACATGCCGGGATGTCGATGGACGCCATGGTCCGGGACATGCGCAACCGTTTCCTGGTGGCGCTGGTGTTGTCGATCCCGATCATGCTGTGGTCCCCGATGGGCCGCGACATGTTCGGGTTCATGGTGCCGGCCCCGTTCGGCCTGCGCGACGACGTGTTCACGCTGTTTCTGAGCCTGCCGGTGATCTTCTACTCGGCGTGGATCTTCTTCGACGGCGCCTACCGGGCGCTGAAGGCGCGCACCCTGGACATGATGGTGCTCGTCGCCGTCGCGGTCGGGGCCGGCTGGCTCTACAGCGTCGGGGTGACCCTGACCGGCGGCGGGGATGTGTTCTACGAGGCAGCCACGATGCTGACCACGTTCGTGCTGCTCGGGCACTGGTTCGAGATGCGTGCCCGCGGCGGGGCAAACGATGCGATCCGCACCTTGCTCGAGCTCGCTCCGCCGAGGGCGGTGGTGCTGCGCGGCGGCGAACCGGTCGAGATCCCCACCGCCGAGGTTCAGACCGGGGATCTGCTGCTCGTTCGGCCGGGCGCGAAGATCCCGGTCGACGGCATCGTCGAGGACGGCAATTCCGAGGTCGACGAGTCCATGGTCACCGGGGAGAGCCTGCCGGTGACGAAAACGCCCGGCTCCGAGG
>NZ_JBAQEO010000609.1:0-4773 GCF_049286785.1 Rhodococcus sp. (in: high G+C Gram-positive bacteria)
CGGTAGGACTCGGTACGCTGGTGAGGGTCACAGTCGGTTGCGCCAACGGTCACGGTCGGCCGCGCCTCAGGGCGACGGGACCGGCGACGACTCGCCTCAGGGCGATGGGACCGGCGACGACTCGAGAGGCTAGGTAGACGTGAGCACCGGAGAAGTTCGGCCAGGGGCCGCCTCTGACGGGGCAGGCGTCGACGACGGCGACCTGTCCCTGTTCCAGGAGGCCGAGAGTCGATGGCAGCGGTGGCGCGCGCATATCGCCGCGCGGCCCAGCCTCGACCACGCCTACCGCGTGGCGGTCGGCGGTTTCGGATCGGTCGTACTGGTCGCCGGTCTCGTCGCCATTCCCTATCCCGGTCCCGGCTGGCTGATCGTGTTCGCCGGGCTCGGAATCCTCGCATCCGAATTCACCTGGGCCCACCGTCTGCTGCACTACGCGCGAGCACGCTACGACCGGTTCTTGGCCTGGTTTTCGAGGCAGTCACTGGTGGTGCGGGGTGCCGGCGCACTGATGACGTGTGTTGTCGTGGTCACGACGCTCTGGGTTCTCGGGACCTTCGGTCTTGTCGGCACGTGGGTCGGACTCGACTACTCGTGGCTGGAGAGTCCGCTCTAACCGGACGCATGATCGGCCGAGGCCTCGGGGCCGATAGCATGGGCAGGCGCATTCACCATGTCTGCACCACACACTAGGAGAACATCGCCGTGACCACGCCCGCACCTGCCGTTCCAGCCGCCCTCGTCCGGGTGCCCGCCGGAACTACGGCCGGAACCGCGGTGAGGGAGGCCGGCTACCCGAGCAAGGGCCCCGACGTCGTCGTCGTCGTTCGTGCCGCCGACGGCCAGTTGAAGGACCTGTCGTGGGTACCCGACACCGACGTCGACGTGGAACCGGTGGCAGCCGACACCGACGACGGACGCAGCGTCATCCGGCATTCCGCCGCTCATGTTCTGGCACAAGCCGTCCAACAGGAGTTTCCCGAGGCTAAACTCGGAATCGGCCCGCCGATCAAGGACGGCTTCTACTACGACTTCGCCGTCGACCGTCCGTTCACTCCCGACGATCTCGCCAACCTCGAGAAGCGGATGAAGAAGATCATCAAGGGGTCGCAGCGGTTCTCGCGTCGTGTCGTCGACTCGCTCGAGGCGGCGCGCGAGGAACTCGCGAACGAGCCCTTCAAACTCGAGCTGATCGACGACAAGTCGGGCATCGACGACCCGGAAATCATGGAGGTGGGCGGCAACGAGCTCACCATCTACGACAATCTGGATCCCAGGACGGGGGAGAGGATCTGGGCAGACCTGTGCCGGGGTCCGCACATTCCCACCACCAAGCACATTCCGGCGTTCAAACTCACCCGCAGTTCGGCGGCCTACTGGCGTGGCAACCAGGACAACGCCGATCTCCAGCGCATCTACGGCACCGCATGGGAATCGACCGAGGCGCAGGAGAAGCATCTCGAACTGCTCGCCGAGGCGGAGCGCCGTGATCACCGCAAGCTGGGCCTGGAGCTCGACCTGTTCAGCTTCCCCGACGAGCTCGGTTCGGGCCTGCCCGTGTTCCATCCCAAGGGCGGCATCATCCGCACCGAGATGGAAAACTACTCCCGTCGGCGTCACATCGAGGCCGGCTACGACTTCGTCAATACCCCACACATCACCAAGGGACACCTCTATGAGGTGTCGGGTCACCTCGACTGGTATCGGGAGGGCATGTACCCGGCGATGCACATCGACGAGGAGTTGAACGAGGACGGCACGGTGCGCAAGCCCGGCCAGGACTACTACCTCAAGCCGATGAACTGCCCGATGCACAACCTGATCTTCCGTGCGCGCGGGCGGTCGTACCGGGAGCTGCCGCTGCGACTCTTCGAGTTCGGCTCGGTGTACCGGTACGAGAAGTCCGGTGTCGTCCACGGACTCACCCGGGTGCGCGGTATGACCCAGGACGACGCGCACATCTACTGCACCCGCGAGCAGATGCGCGACGAGCTGACCAGCACTCTCGGGTTCGTGCTGAAGCTGCTCGGGGACTACGGTCTCGACGATTTCTATCTCGAACTGTCCACCAAGAACCCGGACAAGTTCGTCGGTGACGACGCGGCGTGGGAAGAAGCCACCCGGACGCTCGCCGAGGTCGGCGAGGCGTCGGGACTGAATCTGGTCCCCGATCCGGGCGGGGCCGCGTTCTACGGTCCCAAGATCTCCGTTCAGGTGCAGGATGCACTGGGACGAACCTGGCAGATGTCCACCATCCAGCTCGATTTCAACCTGCCCGAGCGCTTCGACCTGGAATACACCGCCACCGACGGAACCAAGCAGCGTCCGGTGATGATTCACCGCGCGCTGTTCGGCTCGATCGAGCGGTTCTTCGGAGTTCTGACCGAGCACTACGCCGGGGCGTTCCCGGCATGGCTCGCACCGGTCCAGGTGGTCGGTATCCCGGTGGCCGAGGCTTTCGAGGATCACCTCTTCGATGTGGTGAAGAAGCTGAAGGCGGCCGGAATCCGGGCCGAGGTCGATGCGAGCGACGACCGGATGCAGAAGAAGATCTTCAACAACACCGCCCACAAGGTGCCGTTCATGCTGCTGGCCGGCGCCCGCGACGTGGAAGCGGGCGCGGTCAGCTTCCGGTTCCGGGACGGCACCCAGGTCAACGGTGTGCCCGTCGACGAGGCTGTCCGCATCGTGACCGAATGGATCGCCCGCCGCGAGAACGCCTCGCCCACCGCGGACCTGCTGGACGCAGGCAGGGAAGAGTGACACACATGGCCGAAGGTGAGGACGTGACGTCCGAGGACGTCGGGCCGGATGGCAGGCAAACGGGCACTGTCGAGGGGCCGGGGCGTCTCGTCGACCAGGGCCCGGGCGAGCCCGATCGCCTCCAGCGGATCTGGTCACCGCATCGCATGTCATATATCGCCGAGGCGCCGAAGTCGGGGAGTGCCCCGAACGAGCCGTTCAGTGACATCCCGAAGATGAACGACGAGGACGGCCTCATCGTCGCGCGAGGCGAACACGTTTACGCCGTGTTGAACCTGTACCCGTACAACCCGGGCCATCTGATGGTGGTGCCCTACCGCAAGGTGGCAGCGCTCGAAGACCTCACGCAGGAGGAGAGTGCCGAATTGATGTCGTTCACGCAGCAGGCGCTTCGCGTGATCAAGCGGGTGTCGCGTCCGGACGGCTTCAACGTGGGTCTCAACCTGGGTGCGGCGGCCGGCGGCTCGCTCGCCGAACACCTGCATCAGCACGTGGTCCCACGGTGGGGTGGCGATGCGAACTTCATCACGGTGCTGGCCGGGGTCAAGGTCATGCCGCAGCTGCTGCGGGAGACGCGCGGTCTGCTGGCGAAGGCCTGGAATGAATGACGCGACGGATGATTAGCGCGGGCGTCGCAGCCGCCCGGGTAGTGCATTCGAGGCAGCAAGTGAAGAAAGGGGTAGCAGGGTGCTGAGCTTCTTCGGCCGGGCATCGGTGTCCAAGGTGACGGCGCCGCTCGGCAGGGCGCTGGTCAAGACCGGCCTGACGCCCGACGCGGTCACCCTGATCGGCACGGTCGCCACGGTGGCCGGGGCGGTCACGCTGTTCCCTCGCGGGCACCTGTTCTGGGGGGCCGTCTTCATCACCGTGTTCGTGCTGTTCGACATGCTCGACGGTGCGATGGCCCGGGCCCGGGGTGGGGGAACCCGATACGGTGCGGTTCTCGACGCCACCTGCGATCGGGTGGCCGACGGTGCGATCTTCGCCGGTCTCGCATGGTGGGCGGCGTATTCGGAGAACAGCAAGCCGCTCCTCGCTGCGACACTGATCTGCCTGGTCACCTCACAGGTCATTTCGTATGCGAAGGCGCGTGCGGAGGCCAGTGGGCTCACCGCGGACGGCGGACTCATCGAACGACCTGATCGGCTGGTCATCGTGCTGGTGGGTGCCGGGGTCACCGGGATGGGCGTTGCCTGGGCAATCCACGTCGCCATGTGGTTGCTCGCAGCGGGCAGCGTCGTCACGGTGTTCCAGCGGGTCCTGGCCGTCCGCAACTCGGTGGGTGCGCGAGATCTGCTGCCGGCACAGAGCCCCACCGCTCCGGACGACGGACAGGCCCCCGAGCAGTGAGCATGAGTGAGCGGCTCAGCGATCTGGGCTACGCCGCGGGCTGGAGGCTGGTGCGGGCGCTGCCCGAGAAGGCCGCGGTGGCCCTGTTCGACAAGGGCGCCGATTTCGCGGTCCGCCGCGGTGGTCCCGAGCAGCTGCGTCGCAACCTCGCCCGCGTGCTGGGCGTGCCACCCGCCGAGGTGCCGGACTCGCTGATGCGGGCATCGGTACGGTCCTATGCCCGGTACTGGCGCGAGGCGTTCCGGCTGCCGTCGATGGATCTGGTGCAGGTGGGGGCGGATCTCGACTCCCTCATCGAAGGTCAGGAACATCTCGATGCCGCGATGGTGGCAGGACGAGGGGCCGTCGTCGCGCTCCCACACGCCGGTAACTGGGACATGGCGGGGGTGTGGTGTGCCCAACACTGGGGCGGGTTGTCCACCGTCGCGGAACGGCTGAAACCAGAGTCGCTCTACCGGCGATTCGTGGATTACCGGGAGAGTCTGGGTTTCGAGATCTTCCCGCTCAGCGGAGGTGAGAGCCCGCCGTTCGTCGAACTCGAGGCGCGGCTTCGGGCCAACAAGATCGTGTGCCTGCTGGGCGAGCGTGATCTGGCGAAGAAGGGGATCCCCGTCACCTTCTTCGGGGAACCCACGCGCATGCCCGCGGGTCCGGCCAAGCTGG
>NZ_JBAQEO010000610.1:0-23774 GCF_049286785.1 Rhodococcus sp. (in: high G+C Gram-positive bacteria)
ATTTGATGCCGATCAGATGCAGCAGGCCGAACACGATGTCGGAGTATGAGCCGGTGTCGGTGATGATGGCTTCGGGCACTTTTCCGCCCCGTTGGAGCTGCACCACGTCGATGACGTTCAACGAATCGCGCGGCGTTCCGGACAGCACTTTGGCGGCCAGGCCCGCGGACTGGTCGTTGAGCATGTTCAACCAGGTGATGCCGCGTTTGCGGCCGAAGTACTTCGGGCTCGGTCTGGCGTGGATGCTGCGGACGGGAACCACGAACCGGATTCCGTCGATGGAGGCCAGCAGCCCACCGCCCCACACCTGCGCCAACCGGATCTCGGCCTGGGCTTCGACGAGCGCGGTGTTGGCCGCGGTCAATGTGTCCAGGCGCACGTAGTTCTGGTCGACGTGGTGGAGTCGATCGCGGGTCAGCGCGGGCACACCGGGGCTGGTCACCGGTTTGAATCCCACGTTCATCGCGTTCGCGCACAGGACTCCCGCGACCGACAACCCGAGATCGGCTACCCGGGCGTCGTTTCCGGAGGCGTGGGTGAACGCCTCGGTGAAACCGGGAACCCAGGACATGACCTCCAACACCAGCTCGGGTAGGTCGATCTCCGGCAGCATCGCCTCGACCCGTCGCCGCAGATCGACCAGCGACGGTGGGTCGGGCACCGCCTTGAGCGCGGCCAGATGCAGCTTGCCGTCCTCATCGACGGACGCGGGGCCGTCCCCACCCAACCTCGCCGCCACCTCCCGGTAGGCGGTGTCCAGGGCGGTCGCGTGGTCGGCGAGCAACGCTGTCGGCTCGGTCGGCAGGCTCAGCGCGTTCATGCCGGTCTCGCGGGCGCGTTCCCACGCCTCGCCCGTGAGCAGCTGGGCGCGGGGATCGCGCCAGCGCGTCGATGACGGGGCGAAGATGCTGCGGTGTTTGAGCTGGCGGTGGAACTGCTCCAGCAGGCACAGCGTGTAGGCGGCGCGGTCCACCGTTTCCGCCGGCCGTCCCTCCCGGTAGACCAACCTTTTCCATCCCCCGCCGATCAGGTCGTGGTCGACCTTGCGGGCATCGAGATAGCCGGCCGGCAGCTTCGATTTCGCCGTCATCAACTCGGCCAGCGTCTTCGTCGCCGCGAACACCGGCGCACCGTCGGCCGTCGCGCCGAACACGACCGTGCGCATCATCAACGGCAGGAACACGCGGACCGTGGCCAAGCGGCCCGCCAACTCCTCGAGGCGCTGCCCGTTCAGCTCCGCGTCATCGACGGGAACCAGTTCGTCGATGACCGCGACGGCGGCACGCAGTTCGCTCTTGGTGGCCGTGTTCTCGATCAGGTCCCACATCATGTCCAGGCTGAGGTCCGGTTTGACCTCGGTCATCTCCAGCAGCACCTTCACCGCCGCCGCGAGCTTGCCCGCGTAGCGGGAGACCCGCGGATACCGGCGCAGCTTTTCATCACGCGACTCGCGTTCGGCCTTCGACATCAAATCCGCGACCATCAGCAGGTCGAACAACTCGAGCACGTCGTCGGTCGCCCTGCCCGCCAGCACCTTCACCGTCGCCACCATCACCGCGAGCCGGTATTCGCGCGGGTCCAAGCGCCGCAGCAGAGGTGCCTTGCTCGACAACCCATAGGTGGCCAGCCCGATCACCCGACGCTGCGGAACCATCGACACATCCAAGTCATGGCCGCCGAGGGCGATCAGGTCCGCCAGTCGGTCGAGGGCGGCGACCATGCCCTTGGAGCTGGGCCGGAACACGCCCTTGCGTAGTCGTTCCAGTTCGCTGACACGACGTTTCACGTCCTCGGGCACGTCCAGCAGCGACAGCAGCGCCGACGACGTGTCGGCGCTGAGGTGGCCGGTTAGCTGGCCCCATAGCCTCTGGTCACCGGCCTGGCGACCGTCGGTGACCAGGCGCTCCAACGTTCGGGGACCGGGCAACAGCGCTTGGCGGGCCCGCAGCCACTCGACCGCCCCGGCGAACATCGCCTTCGGGCCGTCGCCGGTCATCCACGCCTGGTCCGCGACCCAGGCCGCGAGCTCCGACTCCACGTCGGCGTACGGGGTCAGGCCATACTTACGCTGGATCTCCCAGGCGTGTTCGAGTTTGGTCTTCTCCCGTTCGGTGTATTGCTTCACGCACGAGGAGTCCTCGATACCCAGCTGCTCGGCGAGGTAGTCGATCAGCTCGGGGGGCACGTCGAGCGGGTCGGCCAGGAACATGCCCAACTGGCGGACGGTCACGACCTGGAGCGCGAAGCCCAGCCGGTTATAGTCCCGACGCCGCGCCGCGATCAACCGCCGGTCCTCGTCGTCGAGATAGAAGAACCGTTCCAACTCAACGCGGGACAACGCCCCGAACCGGCCGTAGCCGCCCTCATCGGTCACCACGACATGAGATCACCTACAAGGCAACGCCGCTCGACGTTCAGCCCTTAGCGCCGGATCGGGCGGTCCTGTTCCTCGACCCCCAACACCTGCTCGATCTTCGTGTGGGCCGAACCCCTACGCGGTTGGCGCCGCGCCTACGCCGAGTCCACCCGCACCCGAATCGACTGGGCCCACGGCGTCGAACATCTCCTGAGCGTCGAGTACCCCGACGCGGACAAGGTCGTCCTGGTCATGGACAACCTCAACACCCACTCGATCGCCTCCCTCTATCAGGCATTCCCACCGCAGAAGGCCTACGCACTGGCCGGCAGGTTGGAGATCCACCACACCCCCAAGCACGGATCCTGGCTCAACATCGCCGAGATCGAGCTGTCCTGCCTGACCAAGCAATGCCTCGGCCGGCGCATCCCCGAACTCGAGGTCCTCAACGAGGAGCTCGCCGCCTGGGCCCGCGCCACGAACGCCGACGAGCGCCAAGTCGACTGGAGGTTCACCACCAGCAACGCCCGCATCAAACTCCGGCACCTATACCCAGCCCTTTAGAAGCGACGGCCTACTAGCGCCGCCAGTCGCTCGCGTGATCGACCTGGGGAACTACCTGAGCACGACTCCGCCTTCGACGCCGGTGAACTGACGGCGCAAGTCGCGCTTGAGCAGCTTGCCGGTCGCATTGCGCGGCAACTCGGTGACCACGTGCACCTCACGGGGGCACTTGAAGTGCGCCAGTCTGTCACGGCACCAGCCGATGAGATCGTCGGCAGTCGGCGCCACTACGGCGTCCGGGTCGACGACGACCACTGCGACGACCTGCTCACCCCACTTCGGGTCAGGGCCGCCGATGACCGCGGCGTCGATGACTCCGGGGTGGCGAAAGAGCACCTGTTCGACCTCGATCGGGTACACGTTCTCGCCACCGGAGATGATCATGTCCTTCTTGCGGTCGACGAGGGTGACGAAGCCCTCGGTATCCATCCGGCCGAGGTCGCCGGTGTGGAACCAACCGCCGCGAAACGCCTCGGCGGTTGCCGTCGGGTTCATCCAATAGCCCGCGAAGACGTTGGCGCCCCGCACAACGAGTTCACCGACCGTTTCGGGTGCGACGTCGCGGTCGTTGTCATCGACGATTCGAGCCTGGACATGCATGGCGACCCTGCCGATCGATCCGGACTTGGAACGCACGTGGCCGGCGTCGAGAATGCACACCAGTGGAGCGGTCTCGGTCATCCCGAAGCCTTCGGTGAACGGGATGCCGTGGTCTTGCAGGAATTCGATCATCGGCAGCGGGCATGGGGAACCACCTCCCATCGCCAGGCGCAACGCCGACAGGTCGAAGGAGTCGAAGTCGCGGACCTGCGTCACCGCCGTCCACATCGCCGGCACCATGAACTGCACCGTGACCCGATGGCGGACCATCGCCGCGAGCGTCGCTGCGGGATCGAACGCGGGCATGATCACGCTGGTACCGCCCACATAGAGCAGTGGCAGGGTGTGAACCCCGAGCCCGCCGATGTGAAACATCGGCGCGACCGCGAGCGTCACATCGGCCGAGTTCAGGCCGGTCTCGGTGCCCAGCACATTGATGGCGTTCCACAGCAGGTTGTCGTGCGTCAGCATCGCGCCCTTGGGACGCCCGGTGGTTCCCGACGTGTACATGATCATCGCCGTGTCGGTCGGTGAGACGTCCGCGCCGATTTCGGCTGTATCCCCAGATTCCAGCAACCGGTGGAAGTCGTGCTCACCCGTGGAGGCCTCGCCGTCGACCACGACTACCGATCGCACCCGCACGCCCGCCTCGGCCAGCGCGGCCCGACCGGCAGCCGAGAGCGCGCCGTGCAAGGCGAACACGTCAGCCCCCGAGTCAGCGAGGATGTAGCCGATCTCGGCGGCTGACAGCCGAACGTTGACCGGTACGAGGACCGCACCGAGTTTCGCGCAGGCGACGAGCAGTTGCACGAACTCCGCGCTGTTCAGAAGTAGGGCTGCAATCCGGTCACCCTTCCGGATGCCCAGTCCCATCAATGCCGACGCCAGTTGATTGGTGGCTTCGTCCAGTCCGGCGTAGGTGATCTCGCCATCGGCGGCGACCAGCGCGCACTTGTCGCCGTTGAGAAACGCACGCTTGCTGACCCAGCTCCCCAGTCCCTGATCCATCTGTGCTCCCACCGGCCCTTCGGCCTCAGTACGACTTCGGGAGGCCGAGGCTGTGCTGGGCGACGAAGTTGAGGATCATCTCGCGGCTTATCGGCGCGGTTCGCATCAGCCGCGCCGGACCCCAGAGTGTGGCCAGCCCATACTCGGTGGCCAGGCCGTTACCACCATGCGTCTGAATCGCCTGGTCCAGAGCGAGGATCCCGGCCTCGGCGCCTGCGTATTTGGCCATGTTCGCGGCCTCGCCGGCATCGCGGTCACCGGCGTCGTGCAGCAGCGCCGCACGCTGGGTCATCAGGCGAGCCAACTCGAGCTGGATCTTCGCGTGCGCGAGCGGATGGGCCACGCCCTGGTGCGCGCCGATCGGAACGTTCCAGACCGAGCGCTCCCTGGCGTACGCGGCGGCCTTGTCCAGTGCGTAGCGCCCGATGCCCGTTCCCAGTGCCGCGCCCATGATGCGTTCCGGGTTGAGCCCCTGGAACACCTGGCGCAGGCCGTCGTTCTCTTCGCCGACGAAGTTCTCGGCCGGAACCCGCACGTCATCGAAGAACAGCGTGAACTGCTTCTCCGGGGTCACCGCCTGCACCGAGATGAGTGACTTCTCCAGCCCCGGCGCGTCGGTCGGCACCACAACCAGGCTCAGCCGCCCCTTGCCCCGTTCGTCGGTGCCGGTGCGGGTGACGACCAGGACGTATTCGGCCTCGTCAACACCGGAGATGAAGTACTTGGTACCGCGGATGACCCAGTCGCCACCGTCGCGCCGCGCGGTCGTGGAGATGTTGTGCGAGTTGGAGCCGGCGTCGGGCTCGGTGATCGCGAAGGCCATGATCATCTCGCCCGACGCGAGGCGCGGCAGCCAGCGCGTCTTCTGCTCGGGTGTGCCGAACGACTGGATGATCGTGCCGCAGATCGCCGGCGAGACGACCGTCATCAGCAGCGGGCAGCCCGCTGCGGCGAGTTCCTCGCCGACCGCATGCAGTTCGTAGATGCCGCCGCCGCCGCCGCCGTACTCCTCGGCGATGTTGACTCCGATGAAGCCCAGCTTGCCGACGGCCTGCCACAACTCCGTGGTCTTCTCACCGGCCAGGGACTTCTCGAGGTAGTAGTCGTGGCCGAAGGACGCGCCGATCGCGGCTACCGCCTGGCGCAGAGCGCGTCGTTCCTCGGATTCCTGCAGTTCCATCGCTGATACTCCTTCTCCCGGCCGCACGGTGCGCCGGATATCGTGGTCTTCCGCGGGACGCTCGGCGGGTATTGGACTTGACGTCGGCCGGCGATGCGCTGAGGTGGTCACAGCCGGAAGTGCTCCTGGTGTTGCTGGCGCAGCACGTTCTTCTGGATCTTGCCGGTGGCGGTTCGGGGCAGGGCGTCGGTGAAGATGACGGCCTTTGGCACCTTGAACCCGGAGAGTCGGCTGCGGGCCGCGGTCAGCACGTCTTCCTCGGTCAGGTCGCTGCCCGGTTTGGGTGTGACGATCGCTGCGATCGCCTCGGACCACCGCTCGTGCGGCAGCCCGACGACCACGACCTCCTGGATGCGGGGCTCGGCCTCGTACAGCGCCTTCTCAACCTCGATCGAGGCGACGTTCTCCCCGCCGCTCTTGATCACGTCCTTCTTGCGGTCGGCGAACCACAGCAGGCCATCGGCGTCGAACCGGCCGACGTCGCCGGAGTGAAACCATCCGCCGGCGAAAGCCTCGGCCGTCGCTTCGGCATTGCGTAGGTAGCCCTCCATGGCATGCGGCCCGCGGTAGACGATCTCGCCCGTCTCGCCCTGAGGCAGCAGGTTGCCTGCGTCGTCCATGACCCCGACCTGGACGTTGGGCACAGGCAGGCCGACCGAGCCGGCGTGGGTGAGCTGGTACTCGGGCGGGAAGATCGTCGTGATCGGATTCATCTCGGTCTGCCCGAACCCGAGCGCGAAGTCGCACCCGAACACCTCCATCGCACGTTTCAGGTCGGTGTCGGGCATCGGCGCCATCGCGTAGAGCGCCAGCCGCAGGCTGGACAGGTCGCGCTTGGCGATGTCCGGGTGATCGAGCATGGCGCGGTACATCATCGGCAGCCCGAATACCTGGGTGACGCGTTCGCTCTCGATGATCTCGAGGAGTGCCGCGGGCTCGAATGCGCGCATCAGCACGACGGTGCCGCCCATGTACAGCAGCCCAGTCGTGAAGCCGTTGAGCTGGGCGGTGTGGAACAGCGGCATCATGACGGCCGAGCGGTCCTCGCCGTCCAGACGAAGTACGAGTGGTGCGGTGAGCGATTCGATGTAGACCGCGATGTGGCTACTCACCACGCCCTTGGGCGCCGACGTCGTTCCACTGGTGTACAGGTACGTGAGCGCGTCGCGGTCATCGACAAGGCAATCCGGCTCGGTATCGGCGGCCCCCGCAGTGAACTCGGCGAGCGTCTGCCAACGCGCCGAAGCCGACGGCTGCCACTCGACCACAGTCCCCGGCGCCACGATCACATCGCCGACTGGGGCACCCTCGAGACGGTCCAGTGCGGCCGCGACGAGTCCGGTGAGCTGGGTTTCCACGACGACACCGCGGGCTCGGGAGTGACCTATGACGTACGCAGTTTCGGCGGGTCCCCAAGCCAGGTTGACCGGAACACACACCACGCCCGTCTTGGCGCAAGCGAAGTAGGTCAGCAGGAACTCGACACTGTTGCCGCTGGCGAGCGCCAGCACGTCACCGCGCTGATAGCCGGCCCGCACCAGCGCGTGTGCCAGTCGGTTGACCTCGGCGTTGAGCTGTCGGTAGGTGAGTCGGCGCGCCCCGTCCACCACCGCCTCATGGTCGGGCCGTCGCCACGCGGTGCGGGTCAGCATGTCCCCGACATTGACCCGCCCGATCAGATTCTTGGCCAGGTTCTGCGCAGCCATATCGCGATCTCCTTGATTCACTCTGCCGCGGCCGGCACGAAACGCACCAGACCGAGCGCACCGACCCGTTCGAACGCGGCCTGCACAGGCAGCCCGGGCACGACGTCGGCGGGTTCGAGCTGCTCGACGGTGGAAAGCAGCTGTGGGCCCTCGTCCAACCGCACGATCACCACGGTGTACGGGACGCTGCGCGGCAGGTCGTCCCACGGCGGCCGGTGCACGGGGGCCGCGACCAGCACCGTGCCCCGTCCGCTGAGGTTCTCCCAGACCAGCGCGTCACTGTGGCAATGCGGGCAGTAGGGGCGCGGGTAGTGGAACAGCGCGCCGCACGAGGTGCAGCGTCGCACCGCAAGCCGGCCCTCGGCCGCCGCTTCGAAATGCCCGCGGTTGACCTCGTCGACCCGCGGGAGCACCGCGGGGTCGGCCAGACCGGTCAGATAGGTGGTCACGCAGCCTCCAGGATGACAGTGACGTGGCTGCACAGCATCGACCCGTAGGCATGCACGACCGCCAGGTCAGTACGGTCGACCTGGATGCCCGCTGCCCGACCGGTCATCTGCTGATATGCCTCGAGGACCCCGCAGATTCCCGAGGCAGTGCCGGAGTGGCCGAAGCGCAACAACCCGCCGTTGGTGTTCACCGGCAGTCGTCCACCCGGATGGGTGGACCCGTCCCGGTACAGGTCGACCGCCTTGCCCCGCTCGGCAATGCCCAACTCCTCGAGCAACATCAGCGGGTTCGAGCTGAACGCGTCGTACAACTGGGCGAGGTGCACATCCCTTGGCCGCACCCCTGCTTGAGCGAAAGCGGTGGCGCCCGAACGGATCGCGCCGGTACGCGACAGATCCGGCATCGACGTCACGAAACCGTGCGTGTGCCCCTCGCCCAGGCCCACCACGTGTACCGGCCGGTGCGGCAGCGACCGCGCCCGGTCCGGTGAGACCAGCACGAACGCGCCGCCACCCTCGCACGGGATGGAGCAGTCGAGGTACCCGAACGGGCCGGCGATGGGACGGGCAGCCAGCACATCCTCGACCGACAGGGCGCCGGCCGCCGCACCGATCGCAGTCGGATGCGATCGCGCCCAGTTCTGCTGGGCGACCACCGCCTCCGCCAGCACCTCGCGGGACTGGCCGGTGTCGTCCAGCCAAGCCTGTGCGATCAGCCCGTACAAAGTCGGGATCGACGGGGCGTACGGCAACTCGTAGTCAGGATGGCACGTCATGGCCATCAACTGGCGGCCCACGTCACGAATCGGCGGGAAGACCCCCGCCGACACGCACAACACCGCCGACGCCTGGCCGGCCTGGATCGCCCGGGTCGCTACACCGAGCATGGCCAGATGGCTGCCGCCACCGAGTTGCACGCCGAGTTGCAGTCGCAGATTGCCGAGACCAAGGCTGTCCTGGATCTCCTCGGAAAGGAAGGTGTGCTCGATCGACTCACCCATCATCGACCCCACCACGAGCAAGCCGTCGACGTCTGCCGGATCGAGCTCAGCGTCGCGCAATGCGTGGACCGCAGCCTGCAGATGCAGGTCGAGGAACGGCCGATCGAGACGGTCCGGGGCGATCTCGGCGAAGCCTGCGAGAGTGGCCAGCGGTGTCGGCATGGTGGAGAGGTTAGCAGCCGCTAGCATGATCTGCTAGTGTCGATTCATGTCGGACAGGGACGTGACCGGCCTCGGCCTCCGCTTCGGTACCAGCGAAGAGGGCCGCTCATGGTGCGGCCGGGTGTGGGAACGCCGGTACGCGGCGCTCGCCGTCAACCGCGCGATGATCCTGGACTTCTGCGCGCTGGTGGAGGACGCAAACCCTGCGTACTGGAACGGCGACGAGGCGCCCTGGGGCCTGCTCATGACGTGGTCGATGCCCCTGCCCTGGCACCCCACCGCCAAGCGGAGGCCGACCCTCGCAGCCCTCGAGGTCCCCCTGCCCGGCCACCACATCATCAACGTCTCGACCGACACCCGGTTCGAGCGCAAGGTACGGGTTGGCGAGATGGTTTCGTGGGTGGACGAGTTGCTCGATGTCAGCGAGCCCAAACGCACCAGGCTCGGCGAAGGGCACTTCATCACCACCCGCACGACCTACGCCGGAGACGGTGAGCAACCCGTGGCCATCAACACCAACGTCATCTTCCGCTACGACGTCACTGCCGACAGCCACTCCGGGGCGGGCGCCACGCACACGGCGGCAGGATCGGACGCGCTGCTTCCCGACCTCGCGGCCGGTGACGATCTGCCCCCGGTGACGCTGGACATCGACTATCGGCGCGTCGTTCACAACGCCGCCGCAACCTGGGACTGGTTCCCGGGCCACCACAATCCCGACTACGCCCGGTCCCAAGGGCAGCGCACGATCTACCTCTCCACGCTGTTCTACCACGGCCTCATCGACCGTGCGGTGACCGAATGGCTGGGCCAGGACGCAGTGATCTCCCGGCGCGAGATGCGCATGCAGCGGTCGATCTACGCCGGCCAGACCGCCACGGTGTGTGCTCGGCGCTCCGGCGAGGGTGCGACCGCGACGTTGTCCGGCAACGTCGTCGGCGACGACGGGCCCGCGGTGTCGTTCACCGTCGCAACGCGTGCAAGGCGTTAGCAGTGGCTAACATCGTGCCATGACTGATGATGTGACTGCTTCGCACGATACGGTCGGCGCGGGCGTCGGTGACAGGCTGTTCAGCCTGGAGTTCGGTAGGACGCTCTGCGTCGGGTGCCGCCCCGCCGGACGGTGCCGGTTCGGATTGTCGCTGCGCCGCGACGGCGACTCTGGGGTGGTCGGCACCGTCGAGTTCTCGCCCGAACACGAAGGGTCCGGCGGTGTCACCCATGGCGGTTCGGTGATGGGGGCCTTCGACGAGGCCTGCGGTGCGGTACCGATGAGCGTGGATGTCCTTGCCGTGACCGCCCGACTGGAGGTGGACTTCCTACGCCCGGTTCCGCTTGAACGTGAACTGCAGATCCGAGCTTGGCCACAGTCACGCGACGAGCGCGGGCACTGGATCATCCGTGCCGAGATCGCCCTGCCCGGAGCAACTGGACCCCTGTGCCGCGCCGAGGGCCGCTTCGTCGAGCGTGATCCCGAGACGCACTACCGACGCTTCCACCAGTGGTTGGACCAGCAACCCGGACAGGATTGATACCGGCATGACGCAACCGAAGGAGGCGACGCGGAGCTCGCTCGCCGACCGTGCGCCGTCGCCTCGCAAGGTCCAACTGCTGCACGTCGCCACCGAGTTGTTCGCCGCCAACGGCTACCACGCGGTGAGCACCGACGCCATCGGCCAGGCGGCCGGCATCTCCGGACCCGGCCTCTACCGGCACTTCGGCAGCAAGGCCGACCTGCTGCTCACGCTGTGCGAGACAGTGATGGACTCGCTGCTCGCCAACGCCCAGGCGATCATCGCGGACACCGGGTCCGGCGCCACGACGCTCGCGCGGTTGGTGGGCGCCCACCTCGAGTTCGCCATTCGGGAACGGTTGGCACTGGCCGTGTACTTCCGCGAGCAGCGAGAACTTCCAGCCCGGGAGTACCGAGCCCTGCGCAATCGCCAACGCGAGTACGAGAACCTCTGGTGCCAGGCCGTCGCGACACGCTGCGACCTCCCCGACGCCGACGTGCGCGCAACCGTCAAACTCCTGATCTCGATGCTCAACGGCACCATCTACATCAAGGACGCCATCGCCCGCGCGCGGCTGGCCGACCTCATGCAAGTCATGGCCGCAGGTGCGCTTCGGGGTGTGGGCGTCGCGATGCCCGACAACCTAGGCGCGCCCTGATGCCCAGCACTCACGGCTTGCCGCCGACCTACCCTTGGGAGCGTTCGTGACCCACGTGCTGATCGATCCGTACCCGCACCGGATGGCCGGGCACTGCGGCTCGGGAGCCCTTCGCGACCTGCTTGACTGGGCGGGACTGGGCTGGGGCGACCCGCCCAGTGAGGCGCTCGTCTTCGGTCTCGGCGGCGCCTTGTCCTTTCTGTACATGAGGATGCCGGGGCTGGAGCCTCCCGTCTATCTCGTCGGACGCAACGGCGAGATGGAACTCGACCTGTGCCGCCGGCTGGGCCTCGAGGCGGACCGCCGCCAGACTGACGATTCGGATGCGGGATGGCGTTGGGTGACCGACGAACTCGATCAAGGCCGCCCCGTCATGGTGTGGGCTGACATTGCCGAACTGCCCTACCTACGCGTTCGGTTGACGAACACGATGCACGACATCGTGGTGATCGGATACGACGACGATGCCGGCGTGGCGTTCGTGGTCGACAACGACCGCCCCGACGTCCAGCGCGTCCCGCTCGAAGCACTGGCCCGCGCCCGCTCGTCGCCCGGGTTCCCGGCGCCGAACCGCCACGCGACGTTCCCGATGCGGTTCCCGGCCGAGCTGCCTGATCTTCTCGGTTGCGCGAGATCGGCGGCCGGCGCCGCCGCCGGCTACCTCACCAGTGAGGATCGCCCACTGGTAGACCCCGCATCGTTGCCGGTGAACGCCGTCAGCGCGAGCATGATGGACGGGGTCAAGAGGTTCGCGTCGGACATCAGCGCATGGCCGGACACGCTCGGCCCGGACGGCACGGCTGCCGCCGTGCGCTCGCTACCGGTGTTCATCGAGAAGGCAGGCACCGGCGGTGGTCTGTTCCGTCGACTGCAGGCCGACTTCTGTCTCGAGGTCGCAGAACGGACCGGGGACGTCTCGTTCGCAAGGGCCGGCGAAGCCTACGCGCTCTGTGCAGATGAATGGTCGGGTCTGGGTCTGGTTGCAAAGGCCGACCAGCCGGACCTGACCCTGCTCGCCGCGACGGCCGATCGCCTCGTCCGCCTGGAAGCCGACGCGGTAGCTGCATTGCGCGACGCGGCACAGGAATGAGTCGCCCTGTTACGTGCCTCGGTCCGTAGCGGCCCGGCCGGCCGCTACGGACCTGTGCTGTTCAAGAACGCTGATCGCGGTGTGTTGATGGGTGTTCAGGCCGCTTGGTGGTATTCGTGGATGAGGTTGCGACACGAGGTCGCACGTTGCGAGCGAACTCGCTGATAGGAGGGCCGACGATGTCGGCTGCGTAGTTCTGGGTCCGTGCTCGTGGCCTGGCCCCGCCCTGACGTGCGTCTCTGGTAACGGAGGGGTTCGAAGCTCAGGGGAAAGCCTAAGGGTCCCCGTTCCAGCCGGGGGCTACGGGCGAGGGGCAGACCGGGCGGGTGAATCGCGTGAACCTCCGTTGATGCCTCGTGAAACGAAGCTCCGCTGCTGGGTTGTGGTCGTGGGGTGTAGGGACTGGCCGTTGGGAAGCGGCAGGCGCCGGGCAAGGAACTTTCTTGGTCGGGAGAGCACCGCCGTCCTCGGGTTAGAGGAGGCACCCACCCCGGTCGTATCTCGCGCGTGGGGAACGGCCACCCCGGTATAGCTGAGGCTGGTCGGGCTGCTCGCCGTCGGCACTGCGGCCGAGGTGTTGCTGGTGGTCTTGGACGGGTCCGGCGGTGCACCCCTACCGGTCGAGGACGCGCCGGTCGAGGTCGGGTTGGTCGTCGTGGCGGCAGAACTCCCGGGCAGGGCGGCAGACGGCAGACCGCCGGTGGCGGTGGCCACCTGACCTTCGGTCTTGAAGCTCAGCAGAGCCACGACACCGACGACGGTGCCGATGACGGAAAGGATGACGCGTGTCGACGAAGATCACGCCCTTGGGGGTCTCGTAGCCGGCCAGACGGTCACGGCACCACGCGATCAGTTCGACGGGGTCGACCGTGGCACCGTCCTCGAGAACCACGACGGCAGTGACGGCTTCACCCCAGCGTTCGTGCGGCAGCCCGACCACGACGGCCTTCGCCACGCCGGGGTGCTGGTTCAGCACCGATTCGACCCGCAGGCTCGACACGTTCTCGCCACCGGTCTTCACGATGTCCTTGTAGCGGTCGATCATGACCCGCAGGCCGTCGTCGTCGTATTTGCAGCTGTCGCCGGAGTGGAACCACCCGCCGCGCAGGGCCTCCGCGGTGGCCGCCGGGTCGCGGTAGTAGCCGGCCATCATCGACGGCGAGCGGTAGACGGCTTCTCCGGCGACGCCGGGCGTGCCGACGAGATCCTCGCCGAACGGGTCGACGACCGTCGAGGCGAGCAACGGGCTCGGGACACCGACGTAGTTGTCCTGCGGCGCGGTGGCGGCGTAGAGCTCGGGCCAGCGGTCGGGCCAGAAGCGGTGGCACGAGATCGATTCGGTCTGGCCGAAGATCTCGAACGCGGTGAGGCCCTCGCCGCAGTGGCCCTTCAGCGACGTGAGTACCGACGGCGGAAGCGCAGCCCAGCCGTAGACGACGACGCTCAGCGTGGTGGCGTCCAGCTCGGGTCGGGCATCGAGGAGCTTGTCGACGGTGCCGACCATCGCCGGCGACCCGGCCCACAGCGCGGTGACGCGTTCATCGGCGATCATCTCGACGAGCGCAACCGGGTCAGGACGTCGACACAGCACGATCGTGCCGCCGGACAGGAACGTGCTGAACGTGAAGATCTGGCTGCCAATGTGGTAGATCATCGGCAGGCCGATGCCCATCCGCAGGTCGGACTCGAACTGCAGGCCACGCGTCAGCGACAGCGCGAACCCGTAGGCGCACAGGTAGCTCGAGGTGTGAGAGATCATCACACCCTTGGGCATGGCGGTGGTGCCCGAGGTGAACAAGATCTCCCAGATGTCGTCGCCGCGGATCTCGACGTCGGGCTCCGTCGACGGCTGTCCGGTCTCGAACTCGGCGAAGCTCGCGCTGCCCGCGACCGCACCGCCGCCGAACGGGATGGTGATCGCAACCGGTACCCCGGCCGCGGCGAACGTCTTCTTCGCCCCCGGCCAGAGTTCGGCGTCGACGAGCGCGGCCGCGGGTGCGGTCAACGCCACCATGGACGCGATCATGTCCGGTGCCATCGCGGGTTGACCGATGCGCACACCAGGCCGGCCTTGGCGATGGCCAGCTTGCTCACGAAGGCCTCGACGGAGTTCTCGCAGAACAGCATGACGGCATCTCCGCGCGACAGGCCGCGCGCGAGCAGACCGTTGGCCACCCGGTTGGCCAGGGCGTCGGCGGTGCGATAGGTCAGCCGGGAGTACCGCGTGTCGGCGTAGGCCCCGTCCCGACCGACGATCGCGTCCTGGTCGGGAACACTCCACGTCAGCCGCTCGAGCAGGTCGCCGACGCTGGTGCGCTCCCACCTGCGCACCGCGCGACGGTGGTGCAGGCTCGTGACGTCGACAGGACAGGGCGGATCGGCAGACGACAGGTCGCCGTGTTGTGATCCAGGGTTCACCATCACGTCACCGTAGAATGACCGAGGTCACATGAGGAAGGTTGAATCC
This sequence comes from Rhodococcus sp. (in: high G+C Gram-positive bacteria), assembly GCF_049286785.1. GTDB lineage: Bacteria > Actinomycetota > Actinomycetes > Mycobacteriales > Mycobacteriaceae > Rhodococcus_F. The sequence goes on from NZ_JBAQEO010000610.1 coordinate 14,756, forward strand.
GCATTCGGGGTGCCTCCTTGACTTCGAAGTGAACCGTGGTTTACATTCAGCGCATGACGGTCCTGCGTTCCGCGGTCGACACCCGCACCGAGACCTACCTCGCCAACCGCACCGCTCAACTCGCTGCCATCGCCGCCCTGGACGAGCAACTCGAACTCGTGCGCGCCGGCGGTGGTGAGCGCTACGCCGAGCGCCACCGTTCCCGGGGCAAACTGCTCGTCCACGAACGCATCGAGTTGCTCGTCGACCGCGACTCCCCGGTGCTCGAACTGTCGTCGCTCGCCGCCTGGGGCACGCAGTTCACCGTCGGTGCTGCAGTGGTGACGGCAATCGGGGTGGTGTCGGGGGTCGAGTGCGTGCTCATCGCGCACGACCCGACCGTTCGCGGCGGCTCGATGAACCCGTACTCGCTGAAGAAGATCCTGCGCGCGCTCGAGATCGCACGGACGAACCGGCTGCCCGTGATCAACCTGGTCGAGTCCGGCGGCGCCGACCTGCCCACCCAGGGCGAGCTGTTCGTCCCGGCCGGCAAGATCTTCCATGACCTCAGCGAGCTCTCGGCCATGGGCATCACGACCATCGCGCTGGTCTTCGGAAACTCGACCGCCGGCGGTGCGTACGTCCCGGGCATGTGTGACTACTCGGTACTGGTCGACCAGGCGGCCAAGGTCTTCCTCGGCGGGCCGCCGCTGGTCAAGATGGCCACCGGCGAAGACGCCGACGACGAGTCCCTCGGCGGCGCCGACATGCACTCGCGCGTCTCCGGCGTCGCCGACCACTTCGCCGTCGACGAGCGGGACGCGATCAGGCTCGGCCGCGAGATCATCGCCGAAGTGCGCTGGACCAAGCTCGGCCCCGGCCCCATCCTGCCCGCCGATGAACCGCTCTACGACCCCGAGGAGCTGCTCGGGATCGCGTCCGGCGACTTCCGGGTGCCCTTCGACCCGCGCGACGTCCTCGCCCGCGTCGTCGACGGATCCCGCTTCGGTGAGTACAAACCACGCTACGGAACCAGCATCGTCACCGGATGGGCCTCCATCCACGGTTTTCCGGTGGGCGTCCTCGCCAACGCACGCGGCGTGCTGTTCAGCGACGAGGCGAAGAAGGCCAGTGAATTCATCCTGCTGGCCAACCAGAGCGACACCCCGCTGGTGTTCCTGCAGAACACCACCGGCTACATGGTCGGCAAGGAGTACGAGCAGGGCGGGATCATCAAGGACGGCGCGAAGATGATCAACGCCGTCACCAACTCCGACGTCCCGCACATCACGATGAATCTCGGCGCGTCCTTCGGCGCCGGCAACTACGGCATGTCTGGACGTGCCTATGACCCACGGTTCATGTTCGCCTGGGCCAACGCCAAACTGGCCGTGATGGGTGCGGCGCAGCTGGCCGGTGTGATGTCGATCGTCGGCAAGGAGTCGGCCGCCAGTCGCGGACGCGACTTCGACGTGGCCGCCGACGAGAAGAACCGGCAAGCCATCGAGGCCCAGATCGGGCGCGAATCGCACGCCTTCCACGTCTCGGCCAGGCTCTTCGACGACGGCGTGATCGATCCCCGCGACACCCGTACGGTGCTCGGGTTGTCCTTGTCCGCCGCCCATTCCGGGCCCGTCACGGGACGCCGCGGTTTCGGCGTCTTCCGGATGTGACCGCAGCGCCATGACCATCACCCGTCTGCTCGTCGCCAACCGCGGCGAGATCGCCGCGCGCGTGATCCGCACCGCCCGCGCGATGGACATCGCGACCGTCGCGGTCTTCTCCGATCCCGACGCCGACCTGCCCTTCGTGCGCGAGGCCGACGAGGCCGTGCACCTGCCCGGTTCCACGCCGGGCGAGACCTATTTGCGCGTGGACGCGATCCTGGCCGCAGCCGAGGCGACCGGTGCCGACGCCGTGCACCCCGGCTACGGCTTCCTGTCCGAGAACGCCGATTTCGCCCGCGCGTGCGCAGCTGCCGGACTGACCTTCGTCGGGCCGTCACCGGAGGCCATCGAGTCGATGGGCTCCAAGACGTCGGCCAAGAAGCTCATGGCCGACGCCGGGGTGCCCGTCCTGCCCGGCGCGGTCTTCTCCGGAGACGACGACCCCGCCGACGACAAGCTGATCGCGGCGGCCGAGGACGTCGGCTTCCCCGTCCTGGTCAAGGCCGCGTTCGGCGGGGGCGGACGCGGCATGCGGATCGTCCGTTCGCGCGACGAGGTCGTCGCCGAGGTGGCGTCGGCCCGGCGCGAGGCCGCGGCCGCGTTCGGCAACGGCACGGTGTTTCTCGAGCGCTTCGTCGACGCTCCCCGCCACATCGAGGTGCAGATCTTCGGCGACATCGAAGGAACCGTGGTGCACCTGTTCGAGCGCGAGTGCTCGATCCAGCGGCGTTTCCAGAAGATCATCGAGGAGGCGCCGTCGCCCGCGGTCGACGGGGCGCTGCGCGCGAAACTCTGCGACGCGGCGGTGGCCGCCGGCAAGGCGATCGGGTACGTCGGTGCCGGCACCGTCGAATTCGTCCTCGACTCGGCCGGTAACTTCTGGTTCCTCGAGGTGAACACCCGCTTGCAGGTGGAGCACCCGGTCACCGAGGCGATCACCGGCCTCGATCTGGTCGAGGTGCAGCTGCGAGTCGCCGCGGGCGAACCGCTCCCGCGCGAGGTCACCGAGGCCACGTTCCGGGGGCACGCCATCGAGGCCCGGCTCTACGCCGAGGACGTCCCGGCCGGCTGTCTGCCCGCGAGCGGTGCCATCGACACGTTCGAGATCCCGCCTGCGGACGGGTTGCGGATCGACGCAGGTTTCGAGTCCAAGACCACGGTGTCGACCTTCTACGACTCGATGCTGGCCAAGGTCATCGCGTTCGGCCCGACCCGCGATCATGCCCGGCGCACCCTCGCGACGGCCCTCGACCGCGCCACCCTGCACGGCGTGACCACCAACCGCGCGCTGCTGGTCGCGGTGTTGCGCGAGTCCGAGTTCACCAACGGCGACATCGACACCGGCTACCTCACCCGTCATTCTCCCGAACAGCTGCTCGCCGGGCCCGACGTCGTGCCCCTGCACGCGCTGGCCGCGGCGCTGGCCGCACAGGCCGGGCGCCGGTGCGAGGCCGCGGTGCTCACCACGCTGCCTTCGGGCTGGCGCAACAATCCGTCCGCGTCCCAGTCGGCCACGTGGACGATCGGCGACCGCACGATCGAGACGAGGTACCGGGTCACCCGTTCGGGCCTCACGGCGACGGTCGACGGCGTCGACCTGCCGTCGGTGCGGCTGTGGTCGGCGTCGCCGACGTTGGTGGATCTCGAGGTGGATGGCCGTCGCCGGCGCATCCGGGTCACCCGACACGAAGCCGTCGTCCACGTCGACGCCGCGGGCGGGCACACCACGCTCACCGAGGACGAACGATTCCCCGACCCCGCTGCGGCCGCCGCGGCCGGATCGCTGCTTGCTCCCATGCCCGGCACGGTCGCCCGCGTCGAGGTCGCGGTCGGTGACGTCGTCGCGGCCGGTACCCGCATCGTCGCCATCGAGGCCATGAAGATGGAGCACACCATCGCCGCGCCGGGCCCCGGCACGATGGTCGAACTACACGTCGCTGCCGGCGACCAGGTCGAGACCGGCATGGTGCTGGCCGTGCTCGAGGAGGTTGACGCATGACCGATGTCGTCCGCTACGAACTGGTCAACGGCATCGCCTGGCTGACCATCGATCGTCCCGAAGCCCGTAACGCGCTGTCGGCAGCCGTCCGCGAGGGACTCTTCGCCGGTGTACGCACCTTCGAAGCCGACGACCGTGCTCGCGTGCTGGTGCTCACCGGCGCGGGCGACACGGCGTTCTGCGCCGGTGGCGATCTCAAGGAAATGGCCGATTCCGCACTGACGGTCCCGCCCCCCGACTTCGCACCCCAGTTCGGGCGCAACATCGAGGTCACCAAGCCGACGATCGCGGCCGTCAACGGCGTCGCCTACGCCGGCGGCTTCCTGCTCGCCCAGAACTGCGACCTCGTGGTCGCGGCATCGACGGCGAAGTTCGCCGTTACCGAGGTCAAGATCGGGCGCGGCTCACCATGGGCTGCGCCGCTGTCGTGGCTGGTGCCGCCTCGTGTCGCCATGGAAATCCTGCTCACCGGCGATCCGCTGACCGCGCAGCGCGCGTACGAGGTCGGGCTCGTCAACCACGTCGTCGACCCGAAGGACCTCGTGCCCCACGTGCAGGACCTCGCCGAACGCATCGCGGCCAACGCCCCGCTGTCGGTCGCCGCGGCCAAGCGCACCGCGTACCTGTCACGCGAGTCGTCGATGGCCGACGCCCTGGAAAAGGCGGAGAAGATCTGGGAGCCGGTCTACCACAGTGCCGACGCCCAGGAGGGCCCTGCCGCGTTCCGCGACAAGCGTGCGCCGGTCTGGACGGGCCGCTGATGCCCGCCGACCTCACCCCCCTGCTCGACGACCTCGCCGCCGAGACCGCGGACCTCGACGCGATCCTCGCGCCGCTGACCGACGAACAATGGCGACTGGCGACGCCTGCGCAGGGATGGAGCATCGCCGACCAGGTCAGTCATCTCGCCCACTTCGACGAGGCGGCCCTGCTCGCGGCGACCGACCCCGACCGTTTTCGTCGCGAGGCGGCCGAACTGGTCAAGGGCGGCTTCGACTTCCCCGACCGCGTCGCCGCCGCGCACCGCCACCGCGAGGGCTCCGATCTGCTGGCGTGGTTCCGCACCGCACGTCACGACATGCTTACGGGCTTCGCCGAAGTCGACCCCGAGGTCCGATTGCCGTGGTACGGACCCGACATGGCCCCTGCCTCGTCGCTGACCGCACGATTGATGGAGACGTGGGCGCACGGTCAGGACGTCGTCGACGCACTCGGCGTGCAGCGCCCGGCGACGCCGCGCCTCAAGCACATCGCTCACCTCGGTACCCGGACGTTCGGGTTCGTCTTCGGCCTGCACGGCCGCCCGGTACCCGAGACCCCCGTCCGGGTGGAGCTCGACGCTCCCGACGGCAGCACCTGGCAATGGGGCCCGGACGACGCCGTCGACCGCGTCACCGGCCCCGCGCTGGACTTCTGCCTGCTCGTCACCCAGCGCCGACACCGGGTCGACCTCGCCCTCACCGCGGTCGGTGAGACCGCCACCGAGTGGCTGACGATCGCGCAGGCCTTCGCCGGCGCGCCCGGTCCGGGCCGGCCGCCGCTGCGGGACACCGCCTCGTGACCCGCCCCGTCCTCATCGGCAACGCGTCCGGCTTCTACGGCGACCGCGACGCGGCTTCGCGCGAGATGGTCGAGGGCGGGCCGATCGACGTCCTCACCGGCGACTACCTGGCCGAGCTGACGATGCTCATCCTGTGGAAGGCGCGGCAGAAGGACGACTCGGCCGGCTACGCCCGGTCAGTGCTCGGCCAGCTGGAGCAGGTGCTCGGCACCTGCCTCGATCGCGGCATCAAGATCGTCAACAACGCCGGCGGCCTGAACCCGGCCGGGTTGGCCGAGAAGTTCACGCAACTCGCCGAGCGGCTCGGGCTGCACCCGAAGATCGCCTACGTCTCGGGTGACGACCTGCTGCCGACGCTCGGTGAGCTGCAGGCCGCCGGTCACGATCTCGCGAACCTCGACACCGGCGAGACGCTGGCCGCGTCCGGCGCTACGCCCGTCACCGCGAACGCCTACCTCGGCGGGTGGGGCATCGCGGCCGCTCTCGGGGCCGGTGCCGACATCGTCGTCTGTCCCCGCGTCACCGACGCGTCGCTGGTGGTCGGCCCTGCCGCCTGGTGGCACGGTTGGGCGCGCGACGCGTTCGACGAGCTGGCCGGTGCGGTCGCGGCCGGTCACGTCATCGAATGCGGGCCGCAGGCCTGCGGCGGCAACTACTCGTTCCTGGCCGAGATCACCGACCGCCGCTACCCGGGCTTCCCGATCGCCGAGGTCGCCGCGGACGGCTCGTCGGTGATCACCAAGCACCCCGGTACGGGTGGCCTGGTGTCGGTCGGCACCGTCACCGCGCAGCTGCTCTACGAGATCGCCCAGCCGGCGTACGCCAACCCGGACGTGATCACTCACTTCGACACCGCCCGGCTCGAGCAGACCGGCCCCGACCGGGTGACGATCAGCGGCACGCGGGGCAGCCCGCCGCCGGACACCACGAAGGTTGCGATCAACTTCGCAGGGGGCTTCCGCAACACGATGACGCTCGTCCTCACCGGTCTGGACATCGCCGAGAAGGCCGCATGGGCCGAGAAGCTTGCGTTCGACATCCTCGGCGGCAAAGAGCAGTTCGCCGACGTCGACGTTCAACTGTTGCGCTTCGACACGGCGGACGCCGCCGTCAACGCCGAGGCCACCGCGCACCTGCGCATCACCGTGAAGGACGACGACCCGAAGAAGGTCGGACGCCGGTTCTCCGGCGCCGTGCTCGAACTCGCGTTGGCCGGTTTCGCCGGTTTTCACACCACCACGCCGCCGTCACCGGAATCGGCCTACGGCGTCTACTGGCCGGCCCTTGTGCCGAACGCGGCCGTGCACCACCGGGCCGTCCTGCTCGACGGCGCGACGGTCGACGTCGAGCACACGCCGACCGGTCCCCGCCGACACGACACGGCCGAGTCCGTGGCCGGCGCGCCGGCCGAGGAGGCGACCGAACGCGTCCCGCTGGGTGCGGTCTGCGGTGCGCGCTCCGGCGACAAGGGCGGCAACGCCAACGTCGGGCTGTGGGCTCGTGACGACGAGACGTGGACATGGCTGCGCACGTTCCTCACCGTCGACACGTTCCGCACCCTGCTGCCCGAAGCCGGCGGCTTGGATGTGCAGCGCTACGAGCTGGCCAACCTGCGCGCGCTGAACTTCGTCGTCGTCGGGTTGCTCGGCGAGGGCGTGGCCAGCTCGACGCGTCCCGATCCACAGGCCAAGGGCCTCGGTGAGTACCTGCGCTCACGCATGGTCGACGTTCCGGCCCGGCTCGTACACTGGAGGTAGTCATGGGCTTCTCGATCGCCACCGACCACCGGCGCCGGGCCGAGCGGTCCGCGACATGACGTGGTCCTCCGGTCGCGCCGCCCTCGTCGAGCACGAGACGGTTTTCGGAGTCCGTCGCACGGCCCGGCCGGAAGCCCGCGCGGTCGTCCTGATGGCTGCCGCGCTCGAGCCGTGCGGCCCCCCGGGGCCGCGGCGCGTGCCTCGCGCCGCGGGAATCGCCCCGGACGATCACCGGACCGCCGACCGCGCGGCTGGTTCACAGGCTGTGCGCGATCGGGTGAGCAGATGACCGACGCCGTCCCCGAACGGGTCGCCGATCTCGGCCCGCGAGAGCGGCGGCGCGATCCTGCCCGCAAGGAACGGATCCTGCGGGCCGCCGCCGAACTCATCGGCAGGCGCGGCTACCACTCGGTGTCCTTGGCCGAGATCGGGTCGGCGGCCGGCATCGTCGGATCCGGGATCTACCGCCACTTCGTCAACAAGGCGTCGGTCCTGGTCGCGCTGTTCGACCAGGTGATCAACACCCTGTCCGAGAACGCGAGCGCTGCGGTCGACTCGACCGATGACCCGCGGCGCGCGCTCGACCTGCTCGTCGCCGGCCACGTCGAGTTCGCGCTGGCGCATCGGCAGCTGCTGCAGGTCTATCACCAGGACATCCGCAACCTGCCCGACGAGGACCGCGTACGGCTCTCACGCAAACAGCGGCTCTACCTGGAGGAATGGGTGCACGTGCTCACGTCGTCCCGGCCGGGGCTGAACGACACCGAGGCGCGGCAGCTGGTGCACGCGGCGATTGGCGCGATCCACTCGGTGCTGTTCTACTCCAGCGGCCTCGACGACGAACGGGTCGTCGAGTTGCTGACGGCGTGCGCGTGGTCGTGTCTCGCCGCCGAGACGGGCACGTGAGCGGTGCTCGCCCGCCCGAGGTCAGCTATGTCGGACCCCGCAGCTCGTATTCGCCGGCGGCGTACCGCGAGCGGATCAGCTTCTTGTCGTACTTGCCGACGCTGGTGCGCGGCACGTCGTCGACGAAGGTCCACCGCTCGGGCAGCCACCACTTGGCGACCTTGCCGTCCAGGAAGGCGCAGAGTTCGGCGGGTGTCACCTCGGCCCCGGACTTGACGACCACTGCCGCCAGCGGGCGTTCCTGCCACTTGTCGTCCGGGACCCCGACCACGACGGCCTCCACGACGCTGGGGTGCGCGATGAGGATGTTCTCCAGTTCGACCGAGGAGATCCATTCCCCGCCGGACTTGATGACGTCCTTGGCTCGGTCGGTCAGGGTCATGAAGCCGCGACCGTCGATCCGGCCGACGTCGCCGGTACGCAGCCAGCCCTGATCGAACTTGTCGGGATCGTCGTCACGGAAGTAGGACCCGGTGATCCACGGCCCGCGGACCTGGATCTCGCCGACCGCTGTGTTGTCGTGGGGCACGGGCCGGTCGTCGTCGTCGTGGATGCGCAGCTGCACGCCGCAGACCGCCCTGCCCTGCGTGGCCCGCAACGCCCACTGCTCGGATTCGTCGGCGCCGGCGGGCGGGCGGGCGACGGTGGCCAGCGGAGAGGTCTCGGTCATCCCCCACGCCTGCAGGATCGGCACGCCGTACTTGTCTTCGAAATCGCGCATCAACGAAACCGGAACGGCCGAGCCGCCGCAGGCGACCAGCCGTAGCGAGGAGATGTCCCGGTCGGGCTCGGTCTCGAGCAGTTGCGAGACCGAGGTGCGTCTGACCAAATGCACCAGTTCGGGGTCGTAATACCCAACCACTGGCGGGCTGTCATGGATGATCCTTTCGTAGCTCGCGGTTGGTGGCAAGGCGCTGTTGTCGGGCGGCGGTCAGGCCGGCTCGGCGTGGGGCTCTGATGGCTTTGCCGCGTCCGTGGTGTTCGTCGTCGGGGGTGACGTAGCCGATGCCCTCGTGCAGCCTCATGGTGTTGGGGGTCGAGGAACAGGACCGCCCGATCCGGCGCTAAGGGCTGAACGTCGAGCGGCGTTGCCTTGTAGGTGATCTCATGTCGTGGTGACCGATGAGGGCGGCTACGGCCGGTTCGGGGC
>NZ_JBAQEO010000611.1:0-5479 GCF_049286785.1 Rhodococcus sp. (in: high G+C Gram-positive bacteria)
TGAGGCGGGCCGCGTGCTCGGATGCCAGGTGGCGAGGAGGTACTCGGCGTCGAGTACCGCGAACGCGCTGAAGCGGGATCGCATAAGCCGCTCTGCCGTGGGAGCCGTCGTGACACCGCGGTGGTACCGGCCGCAGCAGTCGTCGTACGGTTCACCGAGCAGGCAGGGGCATCGCGTTGTCACGGTCCCAGTATGGCGTGCTCGTTCGCGCCGGCCCGTCCGTCACACGAGCTTGCGACTGTGCTCCTCCCAGTACGGCGCGCGGAGATCGCGTTTGAGGATCTTGCCGGTGGGGTTGCGGGGCAGGAGGCCGACGACGTCGACGCTTGTCGGGCACTTGAACTTTGCGAGGCGCTCACGGGTGTACTGGATCAACTCGTCCGGATCGATCTGCGCGCCTTCCGCGGGAACGACGACCGCCTTCACCGTCTCACCCCAGTGTTCGTCCGGCACCCCGATCACCGCCACTTCCGCCACCGCCGGGTGTTCCACGAGTACTCGCTCGATCTCGGGGGAGTACACGTTCTCCCCGCCCGTGATGATCATGTCCTTGAGCCGGTCCTCGATGAACACGAAGCCGCCCTCGTCCGCGCGGCCGATGTCCCCGCTGCGTAACCAGCCGTCCTCGGTGATCGCGTCCGCCGTCGCCTCCGGCTTGCCGAGATACCCGGGGGTGCGTTGCGCGGAGCGCCACCACAGTTCACCGGTCTCGCCGGGGACGACGTCCTCGAGCGTCACGGGATCCACGATCCGCATCTCCACTCCGGGAATCGGCCGTCCGGCAGAGGCCATTCTCTCCACCTGTGCCGGGTCCCGGTGGACCTCGGGCATGAGGGCGGTCACGACGCCGCTGCACTCGGTCATTCCGTAGACCTGGACGAACTCCGTGTCGGGCCACGCGGCAAGCGCGCTGCGCAGCAACGGAAGTGGCATCGGGGCGGCGCCGTACGTGATCCGGTCGAGGGCGCTGAACGCGGCGACCGCCTTCTCTCCCGCGGCGAGCACACCAGCGATCACCGGAGGGACGAGAAACGCAATGTTCGCGCCCGCCGCAAGTCCGGCGAACAGTGCCGGCGCATCGGCCTCACGGGTGACGTGACATCGAGCACCGGCGTGGACTCCCATGATGGCGTAGCAACTTCCGCCGACGTGGAAGAGCGGCATGGCGACGAGCAGGCAGTCGTCGGTGCCCGCCGGCAGTATCTCGAGGACGTCGACGCTGTGGGCCAACAGGTTTCGGTGGGTCAGCTGCACGCCTTTCGGCCGGCCCGTGGTTCCCGAACTGTAGAGAATCAATGCCGTGGAGTCGGCGTCCGCGTCGCGCGGCTGCGACAGCAGGGGTGCGCCGTCCGCGAGCCACGGCTCGAACTCGTCGTGTTCACCGCCCACGGAGATGATCAGCTCGATCCCGGTGAGGCGGTCTCGCAGCGCCATGATCTGCTGCAGGAATTCGTGGCCCACGAACAGAATTCGCGCGCCGCTGTCATTGATGACGTAGTCGAGTTCGTCGCCGGCCAGACGCCAGTTGGGTACGGCGTTGGCAGCTCCCAGAAGCGAGGCGGCATACGTCACCTCGAGGCAGGTGAGGTGGTTCTTGTCGACGAAGACGACGGTGTCGCCCGATTCGATGCCCGCCTCGGCGAGTGCGCCGGCAATCCGCAGAATCCGGTCGCGCCAGTCGGACCACGTGTAGTCCACATCCTGGAACTGCATCGCGATGTCGTCCGGCCGGACCCGAGCCCAGTGTGCGACGCGGTCGAAGATGATCTGGCTGGCGACATCCGGCATACGCCCGCACCTTCCGCTTATGAAATCAGTCACATCAGGTTAGTGGTCCGGTGCGCGCCCAAGGGACGTTTTCCCACATGCAGTTCGCTCCGTGGCCGCGCCGCAGCGCGAACCCCGACGCGGAGATCAGGGTGGTCCCTGATGGCGGATGGTGGGCGGTGCCGACAAGATGGAGGTCGTGCGACACGCACACAGGCGGAACCGTGCCGAAGCAGATACCTCTGGCCCGGCCGGCTCCTTCACGAGGAATGACGAAAGGCGATCATGAGCACGCATGCCCCCGCTGTCGCTGCACGTGCAGTCGAGCTGTCGAAGATCTACGGCACCGGCGACACCCAGGTCCGCGCGCTCAACGCGGTCTCGGTGGACTTCGCCCGCGGTGAGTTCACCGCCATCATGGGACCGTCCGGATCCGGTAAGTCCACTTTGATGCACTGCCTCGCAGGCCTCGACTCGTCCAGTTCCGGTTCGGTGCAGATCGGTGACACCGAACTCACGACACTGTCCGACAAGGAGATGACACTGCTCCGCCGCGACCGCATCGGGTTCGTGTTCCAGGCATTCAATCTGGTGCCGACCCTCACCGCGCTCGAGAACATCACGCTGCCGCTGGACATCGCGGGACGTGAGCCGGATGCGGCGTGGCTCGAGAACGTGCTCACCAAACTCGGCTTGAAGGATCGTCTCGACCACCGCCCGGGCGAGCTGTCCGGTGGCCAGCAACAGCGCGTGGCGTGCGCGCGGGCCCTGGCCGGACAGCCGGAGATCATCTTCGGCGACGAACCGACCGGCAATCTCGACTCCCGTTCTTCGGGTGAGGTGCTGTCCATCCTGCGGGACGCCGTGGACGAGTTCCACCAGACCGTCGTCATCGTGACCCACGACCCGCGCGCGGCCGCGTACGCGGACCGGGTGGTCTTCCTCGCCGACGGCAACTTCGTCGACGAGCTGCGCGAGCCCACCGCCGATTCCGTCCTCGATCGGATGAAGCAGCTCGACGCGCCCGCCACCGAACTCGTCGGTGCGCATGCCCGGGTGTCCGGCGCGGTGTCTTCGGAAGCGGTGGTCTGATCACATGGCTTCCCTCTCCGGCGGCCCGATGCGCAAGGTGTCGCTGCGCAATCTCGCCGCCCACAAGGTCCGGCTCGCACTGACCGTGCTGTCGGTGGTGCTCGGCACTGCATTCGTGGCCGGTTCCTTCGTTTTCACCGACACCCTGCAGAAGACCTTCGACTCGATTTTCGAGAACACCGCGCAGGGCGTCGACGTGCGCGTGTCCGCTGCGGAAGACGGCTCGAGCGGGTTACCGCTCACCGACCTCGACACGATCACCGCGGTAGACGGAGTACGGGCGGTCGCCCCCGCGGTCAGCGGTCAGATCGTCCTGATCGACGCAGACGGAGCAGCCGTGCAGACCGGCGGTGCGCCTAGCCTCGGTGAGTCGTACCTGCCGCCGGGGCAGGCGCTCGGGGAAACCGACGAGTACCTCGAGGGCAACCCGCCGGCGGCGGTCGGGCAAGTGGCCATCAACGCCAGTGCAGCAGAACGGGCGAATCTCGCAGTCGGTGACACCGCCAAGATCCTGGTGCCGGCTCGCGGGATCGTCGACGTCACCGTGTCGGGCATCTACGACACGGGCGGTGATACCGGCGGATTCATCGGGGCTTCGTTCGTCGACTCGCAGGCGCGGGAACTGTTCACCGACGGCAAGCACGTCGAGTACGTCGATGTTGCCGGCGCCGGGCTGTCCCCGTCGGAACTGCGCGACAGAATCACCGCCGCTCTACCCGACGTCAAGGTACAGACCGGCGACGAGGTGCGGGAGGAGACGAAGGCGCAGGTATCGGAGGCGCTCAGCTTCATCAACTACTTCCTGCTCGCTTTCGGAGCGATCGCACTGCTCGTCGGCACGTTCATCATCTACAACACCTTCTCCATGATCGTCGCCCAGCGCCTGCGGGAACTGGCGTTGCTCCGCGCGATCGGCGCGAGCCGTCAGCAGGTGGGACGGTCGGTGGTCTTCGAAGCACTCGTGGTCGGGGTGATCGGCAGTGCGCTGGGTATCACCGCCGGCGTCGGGCTGGCCTACGGCCTGCGCAGGTTGCTCAACACATTCGACGTCGGCCTTCCCGAGGGGCCGCTGCAGGTGGGTCCGCGCACGATACTGATCGCCCTCGTGGTCGGTGTGCTGGTGACCACGGTCAGCGCGTACGCGCCCGCCCGTCGCGCGTCCAAGGTGCCGCCGGTCGCGGCGATGCGTGAGGAGTTCGCTTCCGCCGGAGATTCGCTGCGCGTTCGCACCTTCGCCGGAGTGGTCCTGGGCGTTCTCGGTGTCGTGGCGCTCGTGATCGGCGCCCGGGGAACGGGTGGCGGTGCTGCCGCCGTCGTCGGAGCCGGTGCCCTCGCCCTGATCCTGGCGGTGTTGCTGGGCGCGCCGGCACTGTCCCGGCCCGTGGTCGGTGCGCTGGGTGCAGTGCTGGCCAAGCCGTTCGGACCTGTCGGCCGCCTCGCCCGCACCAACGCCGTCCGGAACCCGCGGCGCACCGCCGCGACCGCGTTCGCGCTGACACTGGGTCTGATGCTGGTATCGGTGATCGGGGTGTTCGGCGCCTCCGCCAAGGCCAGTGTCAACGAACTGGTGGATGTGGGTGTGTCGGCCGACTACATCCTCACCGGACCGAATCAGATCGGGGTGCCGTCCGGGGCCGCCCGTGCCGTCCGGAAACTCGACGCCGTACAGGGTGCCACCGCGCTCCACCCGGTGTCGGTCACGGTCGACGACGAGAAGGAACAGGGTGCCTCGCTCGACGGTCCGGTCGAGGGCGTACTCGACTACACGCTCGTCGAGGGCAGTACCGATCTGTCCGGTAATCATCTGTTCGTCTCCCGGACGGCGGCCGCGGAGAAGGGCTGGACTCTGGGGAAGACCGTGCCGATGAAGAGCGCCGACGGAAAGGTTGTGGACGCGGAAGTCACCGGCATCTACGAGGACAACCAGCTCATCGGGAACTGGGTGGTGTCCGACGAGGTGTACCGGCAGGTGATGCCCGCGGCGACCATTCCCGATCTCACCGTGCTGATCGATGCGAAACCCGGTGCCGACCTGACGCAACTGCGAACCGACCTCGAAGCCGCGACCAAGCAGTTCGTTGTCGTCCAGGTCCAGGACCGGGAGCAGTTCAAGGGCACCCAGGGCCAGCAGATCGACACCCTGTTGGCGATCCTCTACGGCCTGCTGGCACTGGCCGTCATCATCGCGATCCTCGGCATCATCAACACACTGGCGTTGTCGGTTGTGGAACGGCGCCGCGAGATCGGGATGCTCCGTGCGGTCGGCATGCTGCGGTCCCAGATGCGCCGCACGATCTACTTGGAGTCCCTGCTCATCGCGGTGTTCGGGGCTGCAGTCGGAGTGCTTCTCGGGCTCGCCTTCGGCTGGGGTTTCGTGAGCACCTTGAGGGACCAGGGGCTCGGGCGGATGACGGTGCCGTGGGGGCAGGTGATCGGGATGCTCGTCGGATCCGGTGTCGTCGGTGTCCTCGCGGCGCTGTGGCCTGCGAACCGGGCAGCGCGCACCAAGCCGCTCGAGGCCATCGCCGATCTCTGACCCGGGTAATGGGGTGTGGTCACCGGTTTGGTAAGACTTGGGGCCAAGAGTTGTGATGGCGCTCATGTCAGCCACCTCGTGTGG